>NZ_JBHTLK010000381.1:0-3676 GCF_042678885.1 Saccharothrix hoggarensis | reverse complement strand
CTCCGAGCCCGCCCCGGCGACCACGGCCCCCGAGCCCGCTGCCGCCGCCCCCGCGGCGACGGAGGAGCCCGTGGTCGTCGTCACGCCGGTCAAGACCAGGACCAGGAGGGCGTCCCGAGCGGCCGTCCGCCCCCAGGCCGAGCCCATCACGCAGTCCGAGCCGGTCCGCGTGGAGCCCGTCCGCGTCGAGCCGACCCAGCCGGAGCCGACCCAGCCCGAGCCGACCGCCCCGGCCGCCCAGGCTCCCCAGCAGGAGCCCGCGGCCGAGCAGCCGCTCAACGGCCGGCACGCCCCGGAGCCCGCGACCCCGGCGGTGACCACGCGTCGCCGCACGGCCCGTCGCGCGGCCTCCAGGCCCGCCGGCCCGCCCCTGGGCGTGACGGAGAACTGAGGCGCCACCGCACGACGAACCGCCGTCCAGCCGAGCTGGGCGGCGGTTCGCCGTTCCCGGCCCTGAGCGCCGCCACAGCCCTCGCGACCGATCACGTCCCCGCGAAGGCCCGGCCCCGGTCGTTCGTGGCCGGCAATGGCCCGCACAGGGCTTTCACGGGCATCGCCGATGACGGCGCGGCCACCTCGCCGGGTGTTCTATGCTGGACGTCGGCACCCGGCGTGACCAGGGCGATCCCGCTACACCGACCCCGGTTTGACCCCGCCGGCACCCGCCACGTAACCTGATACGCGGCCCGCCATCCGGTGGGCCCTGTCGCGTGAAGCCCAGCCCACTCGTTGTCAGTGGTGTCGAGGCACGTGCGATCCCGTCCCGTCGAGTAGCAGGAGACTTCCGTCCCGATGTACGCGATCGTCAAGACCGGCGGCAAGCAGTACAAGGTGGCTGTCGGCGACGTCATCGAGGTCGAGAAGCTCGAAGGCGAGCCGGACACCGAGATCACCTTCGCGGCGCCGCTCCTCGTTGTGGACGGCGATGACGTCACCTCCGCGGCGGACGCCCTGGCGAAGTTCTCGGTGACCGGCAAGGTCGTCGAGCAGACCAAGGGCCCCAAGATCCGCATCCACAAGTTCAAGAACAAGACCGGCTACCACAAGCGCCAGGGTCACCGCCAGAAGCTGACTCGCGTCGAGGTCACCGGCATCACCGGTAAGTGAGGATCTGACTAGCCATGGCACACAAGAAGGGTGCATCCAGCTCCCGCAACGGCCGTGACTCGAACCCCCAGTACCTCGGGGTCAAGCGGTTCGGCGGTCAGGTCGTCAAGGCCGGCGAGATCCTGATCCGCCAGCGCGGCACCAAGTTCCACCCCGGCGTCAACGTCGGTCGCGGCAAGGACGACACGCTCTTCGCGTTGGCGCCCGGCGCGGTCGAGTTCGGCTCCAAGCGCGGTCGCAAGACCGTGAACATCGTCCCGGTCGAGGCTGCTGCTTAAGCGCCTCGGGCGTAGACGGAACGACCTCCGACGAGGGGCGGGACCGGTGCATTCCGGCTCCCGCCCCTCGTTGCTTCTTAGGAAAGGAAAACCCCGTGTCCCGCTTCGTCGACCGGGTGGTCATCCACGTCGCCGCAGGTGACGGGGGCAACGGGGTCGCCTCGGTGCATCGCGAGAAGTTCAAGCCGCTGGGTGGCCCCGATGGCGGCAACGGCGGCAAGGGCGGCGACGTCGTGCTGGTCGTCGACTCGCAGGTGCACACGCTGCTCGACTTCCACTTCCGCCCGAACGCCGCCGCCGGCAACGGCAAGGGCGGCCAGGGCGGCAACCGCGACGGCGCGAACGGGGCGGACCTCGAACTGCGCGTGCCGGACGGCACCGTCGTCCTCACGCCCGACGGCGAGGTCGTCGCGGACCTCGTCGGCGAGGGCACCCGGCTGATCGCGGCCCAGGGCGGCCGCGGCGGCCTCGGCAACGCCTCGCTGGCGTCCAAGGCCCGCAAGGCCCCCGGTTTCGCCCTCCTGGGTGAACCCGGCGAGGCCCAGGACCTCGTGCTGGAGCTGAAGTCCGTCGCGGACGTCGGCCTGCTCGGGTTCCCGTCGGCGGGCAAGTCGTCGCTGATCTCGGTGCTGTCCGCGGCCAAGCCGAAGATCGCCGACTACCCGTTCACGACGCTGGTGCCGAACCTGGGCGTGATCACCGGCGGCGACACCATCTTCACGATGGCGGACGTGCCCGGCCTGATCCCCGGCGCGTCCGAGGGCAAGGGCCTCGGCCTCGACTTCCTGCGGCACATCGAGCGCTGCGCGGTGCTGGTGCACGTCGTGGACTGCGCGACGTACGAGGCGGGCCGCGACCCGGTGTCGGACATCGACGCGCTGGAGGAGGAGCTGGCGAAGTACACCCCCTCCCTGGCCGACGACCTGGCCGAACGCCCGCGCGTCGTGGTGCTCAACAAGATCGACATCCCGGAGGCGCGGGACCTGGCGGAGATCGTGCGCCCCGACATCGAGGCCCGCGGCCTGCCGGTGTTCGAGGTGTCCACGGCGAGCCGCGAGGGCCTGCGCGAGCTGACGTTCGCGCTGGCGCGCGTGGTCGAGGAGTACCGGGCGTCGCGGCCGAAGCAGGAGTCGACGCGGGTCGTGCTGCGGCCCAAGGCCGTGGACGACCAGGGCTTCACCGTGGTCGAGGACCCGGAGACCGAGGGCGGCTTCATCGTCCGCGGCGAGCGCCCCGAGCGGTGGATCCGGCAGACCGACTTCAACAACGACGAGGCCGTCGGCTACCTCGCCGACCGGCTGGCCCGCCTCGGAGTCGAGGAGGCGCTGGTCAAGAAGGGCGCCCAGCCGGGCTGCCAGGTCACCATCGGCGACCTGGTGTTCGACTGGGAGCCGACCACGCCGTCGGGCATCGCGATGACCATGAGCGGTCGCGGCACGGACGCGCGGCTGGAGGCGAGCAACCGGGTCGGCGCGTCGGAGCGGTTGGCGGCGAAGAAGGCCCGCCGCATCCCCGGCACGTACGACGAGTTCGAAGAGGACGACGACGAGTGATCGGTTCGGTGGCGGTGTCGCAGGCCCGGCAGGCGGTGTCCGCGGCGTCCAGGGTCGTGGTGAAGGTCGGGTCCTCGTCGCTGACCACCGCCGAGGGCGGGCTCGACCCGTCACGGCTGGACGCGCTGGTGGACGCGGTCGCGGCGCGGTGCGCGGCGGGCAGCCAGGTGGTGCTGGTGTCGTCCGGCGCGATCGCCGCGGGCCTCGCCCCGCTCGGCGTCACCCGGCGGCCCCGTGACCTGGCTACCCAGCAGGCGGCGGCGAGCGTCGGGCAGCTGGCGTTGGCGCACGCGTACGCGAACTCGTTCGGGCGGTTCTCGCTGACGGTCGGGCAGGTGCTGCTGACGGCGGACGACGTGGTGCGGCGCTCGCACTACCGGAACGCGCAGCGCACGTTCTCCCGGCTGCTGGCGCTGGGCGCGGTGCCCGTGGTGAACGAGAACGACACCGTCGCCACCGAGGAGATCCGGTTCGGCGACAACGACCGGCTGGCGGCCCTGGTGGCGCACCTGGTGGGGGCGGACGCGTTGTTCCTGCTCTCCGACGTGGACGCGCTGTACGACGGCGACCCGCGCCGGCCGGGCGCCCAGCGCATCACCGAGGTGGCCGGCGCGTCCGATGTGGACGGTGTGCGGGCGGGTTCGGTCGGCGCGTCCGGGTTGGGCACGGGCGGCATGGCGTCGAATGACGCGGCGGCCCGGTTGGCGGCCTCCGCGGGCATCCCGGTGCTGCTGGCGG
>NZ_JBHTLK010000380.1:0-3751 GCF_042678885.1 Saccharothrix hoggarensis | reverse complement strand
CGGCGGCCGGCGGCGTCGCGGTCGGCGGCGTCGTGGTCGGCGTCGTGGTGACCGGCGGCGTGGTGGGGCGCGCGGTCGGGGGTGTGGGGTTGGTCGGGGTGCTGGCTGGAGGGGTGCTGGTGGGGGTGGAGGTTGTGGGTGCGGGCGGTGATGGGGGTGCGGTGGGGCGTGGGGCGGGAGGGGGTGTGGCTGGGTCGTTCTTGGGCGCCTTGGTGATCGTGCCGTCGTCTGCGGGGAGCTTCGGGGCGTCGAACGTGCCCTTGCCCGGGCCGCCGGTGAACTTGCTGGAGCGGTCCGTCGACGGGGTCGCGGCGGGAGCACCCGCGGCCGGGGCGGCTGCCATCGGGGACAACGGCGGGGTGCCGGCGGGGGACGGGGCGTTGGACGTCGGCTTCGGGGTGGTCGACGGGGGTGCGGTGGCCGTGCTGGGGGCGTCGGTGGTCGGCTTCGGGGCCTGGGGCGGTGTCGAGGGCGAGGAGACCGGCGCCTTGCTGATGGTGCCGTCGCCCGCCGCGGCCTTGGGGGCGTCGAACGTGCCCTTGCCCGGACCGGCGGTGAACTTGCTCGAACGGTCGCCCGCACCCGAGGCACCCGGTGCGCCGGACGCCATCGGACCGCCTGCCATCGGGGGCGGCGTGGCGGTGGGAGCGCCGGACAGGGCGCTGGAGATGCTGCGCGCCGCCGTGTTCGCACCGGGCTGAGTGGACACACCGGTGCTCGGCGCCGGGCTCAACGTCGTGCCGCCCGCGGTGCCACCCGGGGTGCGCGAGCCGCCTGAACCGCCCGCCACGTTGCCGATCGGCCCTACGGGGGAACCGCCAACCCCGCCGGTCCCCTTCGGAGCACCCGGCGAGTTCGAGCCGGAGGCACCGGCCACGGGGGTGATGGGGCTGACCGGCGGCCCGGCAGTCCCCTTGGAACCACCGGGCGAGTTGGGTCCGGAAGCGCCGGGGACGTTGGTGATCGGCCCGACCGAAGGTCCGCCCAAGCCCTTGGGACCTGCCTGGGTGTTGGGTCCGGACGCGCCGGGGACGTTGGTGATCGGGCTGACCGGAGGTCCGCCGAGACCCTTCGAACCACCGGGCGAGGTGGGTCCGGAGGCGCCGGGAACGTTGGTGATCGGCCCCACCGACCGCCCGCCGGAACCCTTCGACCCGCCGGACGGATCAGGCCCCGAAGCGCCGGGCACCTTGTGCACCGGCGTCACGGCCGGTCCGCCGGGACTCTTCGCGCCACCCGAACCGTTCGGCCCCGACGCACCCGGCACCTTCTGCACGGGCGTCACGGCCGGTCCGCCGGGCCCCTTCCCGCCACCCGACCCGTCCGGGCCGGACGCGCCGGGCACCTTCTGCACCGGCGTCACGGCAGGGCCGCCGGGACCCTTCGCGCCCAGCGGCCCGCTGCCGGGCGAACCGGGCGGCCGCTGGGCGTTCGAGTTCGGGTCGATCTTGCTGAACTGGTCCTTGCTGAACTGGTCGTTCTGCACGTGCGTCTGCGCCGTGGCCCTCAGCCCCGACTGGACGTTGCCCATCGCGGTCGAGGCGTTGTTCGCCTGCTTCACCGACGCGTCGTTCGAGTTGTTCAACGCGGGCACGGCGACGATCCCGATCGGCCCCAGCGCGTTCGGCCCCAGCTTCAACCCCTGCAGCCCGGCCGAGATCGCCGCCAACCTCGACTGCAGGTCACCGGCCTTGCTCTGCAACCCCTGCATGGACGACTCGTTCATGCCGAACCCGGAGTTGCCCGTCGGCCCGCCCGACGAGGGCGGCGGGGACGGTGGTGGCGCGGACTGGTTGCCGCCCGAGGAGCTCGGGTTGCCGTCGACGCCACCACCGCGTGCCATGTTGCTTCTCCGGAGTTCTCAGGTGGGCAGTGCCGGGAGTGCAGTGCCGGGGGTGCGGGGGCCGGTAGTGCCGGGCCGGTAGTGCGGGGCCGGGACCGGCCGAGTGGTACCGAGCCGGCGGCGGCGCTAGCCGGCCTGGGCGGAACTGGTGGACGTCGCGTTCGGGTCCGGCTGCGAGTACTTCGACTGGAACGACTCGTAGCTGGACTTCGCCGCCTCACCGGCCGACTTCGCGTCGTTCACGGCCTGCTCGACGGTGGCGCCCGCCTGCTCGGCCTTGCGCGACGCCTCCTCGGCCGCCTTGATGTCGGCCTCGCTGCCCGACGCGAACGCCTTGGCGTTGGCCTCGGCCGCCGCCGCGTTGGCCGCCGCGAAGTCGGCGTTGGCCTGCGAGTACCGGGCGTTCGCCTCCTTCGCCGCGTCGTTCTTCGCCGCCATGTCGCTCTCGGCGGACGCGCGCGCGGGGTCGTCCGGGCCGGGGTTGTTGCGCTTGTACTCCTCGTAGGCGGCCTTGGCGGCCTCGTCGGCGGGCTTCGCCGCGATCAGCGCGTCGTTGCTGGCCTTGGCCGCGTCGGCGACGTCCCGGCTCTCCTGCGCGGACTTCTCGGCCAACCGGGCGGCGTCGGCGCGGGCGGTGTCGGCCTCGGCCTTGGCCGCCTCGTACTTGGCCATCGCGGCGTCCCGGCCGGCCTGGTCACCGCGTGCCGCGGCGGCGTTGGCCTCGGTGACGAACGCGTTGGCCCGGTCGTTGGCGTCGCTCGCCTTCTCGGCCGCCGCGTTCAGGTCCTCGTTGGCCTTCTTGGCCTCCTCGGCGGCCGCCGCCTCCGCCTCCTTGGCCTTGGTGTACCGCTCGTTGGCGTCCTCGGCCTTCTTGTTGGCGTCGGCGACCTTGTCGTCCTGCACGTCCTTGGCCAGCGCCTTGTCGATCTCGCGGTCGACGCCCTTCTGCGCCTTCCACGACTCGTAGCCGACCTCGGCGACGTCGGCGATGTTCTCGAACCGGTTCCAGCCCTTGCCGACCTTCTCGGTGATGTCGTCGAGGTTCTTGATCCGGCCCATCTGCCTGCCGAGCGCGGCGGTGACGCGGGCGATCCGGGACGCGATGTTCACGCCCAGCGCCACGGCCTTGCCGACCGCCACGCCGATGAACGCGACGATCGACGCGCCGAAGGTGAAGAACGCCGCCGCGGCCGCCGCGATCGCGCCCGCGAGCAGGGAGCCGAGCAGCTGGGCGATCAGGTCGCGCACGATGTCCCGCAGCACGGACACCAGCACGCCGCAGATGGCGACGATCTTGGCCTTCTGCTCGACCGCGTTGGCCAGGGAGTCCAGCTCCTGGCCCATCGTGTCCATGTTCTTCTGGAACGCCTCGGACGAGGCGCCGGTCCACCCGTCGAACGTGACCAGGCCCTTGCGGTGGTCCTCGGCCAGCACGCGCAGCTCGGCGGCCTGCTTCTTGGTCGCCTCGACGTTGGCGTTGATCTCGTCGGGGTCGCCCATCAGCTGGTCGAGCGGTTCTTTGAGGAACGACACGTGCTCGATGAGCCAGCCGATGCCCGCGCCCAGGATGGTGCCGAACGGGTCGACCGCCAGCATCGCCATCGACGACGCCGTGCCGATCGCCGCGAACGTGATGTCCAGCGCCTTCTCGGTCTCGGTCTCGGCGTCCTTGCCGATGGTGGTGATCATCTCGTCCCACGCCGAGATGAACAGGGAGCCCTTGAACTTGTTCTGCTCGGTGATCTCCATGCCGGGCGGTGAGGAGATCGGGGTCTCGGGGGCGGTCATGGTTCAGGCTCTCCTCGTCACCAGGGCTGGTTGTCGTCGTCCTCGTCGTCGACCGGGCGCGACGCGCGCACCGGCCGTGACGGCGGCTGCGCCGGCCGGCCCGGCGCGGGCGGCACGGCG
>NZ_JBHTLK010000379.1:0-3831 GCF_042678885.1 Saccharothrix hoggarensis | reverse complement strand
GCGGTCGCCACGGCGGCCAGGCCGACGCTCACCGCGAGCAGCGCCAGCCGGGTGCGCTCGGCGTTCACGCCCAGGCCGGTCGCCGTGCTGTCGCCCATCTCCAGCAGCGCGAGGCGGCGGCCCAGGACCAGCGCGCACGGCAGCAGCACCACGAGCGCCTGGGCGACGACCTCGGCCTGGTCCCAGCCCCGGTTGTTCAGGCCGCCGACCAGCCACGTCTGCGCGGCCAGCGCGCTCTCCAGCGACGCGCGGGTGAGCAGGTAGGAGTTGACCGCCAGCATCATCGCGCTCACGCCGATGCCGATGAGCACCAGCCGGAAGCCCTGCACGCCCTGCTTGAACGCGAGCAGGTAGACGGCGGCGGACGTGATCAGGCCCGTGGTGGTCGCGCCGATCGCGGTGGCGACCATGCTGCCCTGGGCCAGCACGATCACCGCGATCGCGCCGGTGGCCGCGCCCTGGGTGAAGCCGATGATGTCCGGGCTGGCCAGCGGGTTGCGGGACAGGCTCTGCAGGATCGCGCCGCTGAGCGCGAGCGCCGCGCCGACCAGCACCGCGGTGATCAGGCGCGGCAGGCGCAGGGTGAAGACGACGAAGTCGGCGTAGCCGTCGCCCTGGCCGAGGAACGTGGCCAGCACCTCGCCGACGGTCAGCGGGAAGTCGCCGGTGACCATGGTGGCGACCGCCGCGACGACCGTCAGCGCCGCGAGGGCCGTGCCGACGAGGAGCGCGCGGTCGCTGAACCGGAGGGACACGGCGCGGGTGCGGACGGTCCTCACAGCGTCGCCAGCTTCCGGCGGCGGCACAGCGCGATGAACACGGGCGCGCCGATGAACGCGGTGATGATGCCGACCTCCATCTCCTGCGGCGCGACGACGACGCGGCCGACGATGTCCGAGCCGAGCAGCAGGATCGGCGACAGCACCGCCGAGTACGCGAGCACCCAGCGCTGGTCCGTGCCGCCGATCATGCGGGCCACGTGCGGCACGGTGAGGCCGACGAACGCGATCGGCCCGGCGGCGGCCGTCGAGGCGCCCGCCATGAGCGTCACGGCGAGCACGCCGAACGCCCGCGTGCGGTTGACGTTGGCGCCGAGCGCCTTGCCGGTGTGGTCGCCGAGCGCCAGCACGTTCAGGCTCCGCGCGAGCAGGAACGAGATCAGGATGCCGGGCAGCACGAACGGCGCGACCTGGCCGACCAGTTCCAGGTCGCGGCCCGCGAGCGAGCCGACGTTCCAGAACCGGAACGCGTCGAAGGTGTGCGTGAACAGCAGCAGGATCGCGGAGACGTAGGCGTACAGGACGGCGGTCAGGGCCGCGCCGCTGAGCACCAGCCGGTCCGGCGTGGGCGTGCCCCGGCCGGCCGCGCCGAGCACGTAGACGACGGTGGCCGTGCCCGCCGCGCCCGCGAGCGCGAACCAGACGTACCCGGTGGGGCTGGTGATGCCGAAGAACGCGATGGCGGACACGATCGCCGCCGCCGCGCCCATGTTCACGCCGAGCAGGCCGGGATCGGCCAGCGGGTTGCGGGTCAGCGCCTGCATCACCGCGCCGGACAACCCGAGCGCCGCGCCCACCAGCAGGCCGAGGACCGCGCGGGGCACGCGGACGGCGCGCACGATCGCCGCGTCGCCCGTGCCGTCGTCGGCGAGCAGGAGGGAGAACGTGTCGGCGAACGGGATGCTCTTGGTGCCGATCCACAGGCTGAGCAGCACGACCAGGCCCAGCACCGCGATCGACACGAGCATCCCGATCCCCCGGACCGCTTCGCGCGACACCCACACCTCCCGAAGTTTAGGTAAGGCTAACCGACACTCGGTCGCCGCTGATCGTCCGGATGGCCTCGGCCCCGGACCGCGCGACGCGGCAGCCGACCGGCGCGTGCGCCGCCCGCCCCGACGACGGCGGTCACAGGTAGCGGCGGTAGCCCTTGGCGGTGGCGGCGAACCCGTGCCGCTCGTAGAAGAGGTGCGCGTCGGCCCGCCGGTCGTTGGACAGCAGCTGGACCTTGTAGCAGCCGCGCTCCCGCGCCCAGCCCAGCGCGGCCCGGAACAACGCCGAGCCGACACCGCCCCGCCGGTCCCCCGGCCGCACGACCACGTTCTCCACCAGCATGAACGGCCGCGCGCCGCGGGTCAGGTTCGGCAGCACGACGGTGTCGACCGCGCCGACCAGCTCGCCGTCGCGCTCGGCCAGGAACACGCGCCGGCCCGCCTGCGCGACGATCTCCCGCCACGCGGCGGCCAGGCGGTCGGCCGGCGGGCGGTCGTCGTCGGGGGCCAGGGCCCACAGCAGGTCGAAGAGGCGTTCCGGGTCGTCGTCGGCGGTGGCCGTGCGGAGGTGCGGGTCTGCCACGGTGGCGATCGTGCCCGATCAGGCCAGCGCCAGGGCGACGATCGCGACGAGAGCCGGTGTGATCTGCGAGATCGTGCCGACGACCCCGGCGCCCTTGGGGCGGCTCAGCGCCATCCGGTCCGACACGCCGAGGCCGATGCCCGCCAGCACCATGAACCCGCACGTGTAGAACACCAGCGCGCGGCCGACGGCCTCGTCCCCCGTGTTGAGCGCGACGAGGCCGATGACCGTCCCCGCGCCGAGGAACAGGTTGTACAGGCCGACGTTGAACGACCACAGCCGCACGGGCGGCACGTCCTCGGTCGGGACCTTGAACACGCCCCAGTGCACACCGGGCTTGGTGAACAGGACCGTCTCCCAGACGAACACGAGCACGTGCAGCGACGCGGCCAGGCCGGCGGCCACCTGCGCGACGGCGTTCACGACGACCACTCCCCCACGGTGACGCCGTGCCGCGCGACCACGTCGCGCAGCAACGGGGCCGCCTCGGCGATCGGCAGGTCGGCGGGCACGGTCCGGTCGACGTCGCGGAAGAACCGGCCCATCGCGTCGGTCGGGCTCACCGCCAGGAACCTCACCGACGGCGAGTGCACGGCGAACGTGTGCGACGCGCCCGGCGGGATGGCGATCGACGAACCCGGGCCCACGTCGTGGACCTCGCCGTCGACGAACACCGCCATCCGGCCGTGCAGCACGTAGAACGCCACGGCCCACGGCGTGGTGTGCGGCGGCACGGCGGGGCCGCGCGGCGCGTCGACCTCGAACAGCTCGTAGGCGCCGTCGGTGTGCGCGGCGTCCACCTTGACCACGATCTTCGCGTCGGGCGAGGTCAGCTCGAAGCCGTCGCCCGCGGTGCTGAGGTGTGTCTTCACGGGTCGACGGTAGGAACCGCGGGGCACCGCGCCCCATCCCGGAAATGTGGGATGCCGGTCCTCCGGCCGGCGGCGCATACTCCGACCATGTGGGAAGGTCGGGCGCTCGCCGCGCGACGCGACGTCGCCGCCCTCGCGACGGCGGGCCTGGGGCTCGCCGAGCTGCACCGGGCCGCCATCGACGTGGTCGGGCGGGTCGTGCCCGCGGACCTGGTGTGCTGGGCGTCGCTGGACCCGGACACCGCCGTGATCAGCTCGATGACCAGCGGCGCGACCCGCATCCCGCCCCGGTACGAGCCCTTGCTGGCCACCTTCGAGTACGGCGGCGCGGAGCCGCACACGTTCGCCGAGCTGGCCCGCCGCCCGGGGTCGGTGGCGCGGCTGTCCGACGCGCCGGGCCGGGACGCCGCCCGCTGCGGCCGGCTCAACGAGGTGTGGCGCCCGCTGGGCCTGCGCCACGAGCTGCGCGCCGTGTTCCGGGCGGACGGCACGTGCTGGGGCGCGGCGGGCATGGTGCGGCGCGGCGAGTTCACCGACCGGGAGAGCGAGTTCGTCGCCTCCGTCGCGCCCGCGATCGCCACCGCGACCAGGCTCGCCGCCCGGTG
>NZ_JBHTLK010000378.1:0-3831 GCF_042678885.1 Saccharothrix hoggarensis | reverse complement strand
GCGTCGACCCGGAGGTGCTGTGGCGGCTGGCCGAGCGCCACGGCTGGCTGGCGCGGGTGAGCTGGGCGGGCGGCGACCCGGACGGCGAGTTCGACGTGACGCTGCTGCCGCCCACGCACGCCGCCGCCACGCACTTCCGGTTCGCCGACCCCCGGTCGGCCGAGCTGGTGGTCGCGGAGGTGTACCCGCCCGGCGTGGCGGCCGCGTTCACCGACCGCCTGCGCGGCGGCCTGGCGGAACGGCTGCCCGCCGTGCTGGTGCCGGCCGACGTGGTGTGGGTGACGGACCTGCCGCGCAGCGGCGGAGTGGTCGACGTGACCGCCCTGCCGCGGCCCAGGGCCGACGCGACCGCCGTGCGCGCGGAGTCCGAGAACGCCGAGGCGTCGGCGCTCGACGTGATCCGGGAGGTGTTCGCCAAGCGCCTGGGCAAGCCGTGCGGGCCGGACGACAACTTCTTCGCGCTCGGCGGCGAGTCGTTCACCGCGGCCATGTGCGTGCGCGACCTGCGCCAGCGGGGGGTGACCCTGTCGATCAGGGACCTCTTCGAGCACCGGACGCCGCGCGTGCTCGCCGAGCACCTGGCCTGACCGGGTCCCGTCCGCGTCCCGACCGAGCCCTGACGAGCCCTGACCGAGTCCCGACCCGAGGTCCCACCGACAGAGATGGATCGCCGCACCATGTCCAGCAACACCTTTCCCGTCACCCACGGGCAGCGGGGACTGTGGTTCATCCAGCAGATGGACCCGGAGTCCCCGGCGTACAACGACGGTGAGGCGTTCCGGCTGACGGGCGACCTCGACGTCGCCGCGCTCACCGCCGCCGTCGAGCGGTTGACCGCCCGCCACGAGCCGCTGCGCACCCGGTTCACCGTGGTGGACGGCGAGCCGCGCCAGGTCGTGGACGACGTCTGGGGCGGCCGGGTCGAGGTCGTGGACGCGGGTCCGGCGCCCGACCGGGACGCGGCCGCGCACGAGTTCGCCGAGCGCGTGATCGCGCGGCCGTTCGACCTGGCGGGCGGCGTGCTGTTCCGGGTGGAGGTGCTGCGGTTCGACGAGTCCGACCACCTGGTGCTGTTCGGGCTGCACCACGCGGTCGGCGACGGCTGGTCGCTGACGATCCTGCTGGACGAGGTCGCCGAGGCGTACCGGGCGGCGGTGGAGGGGCGCGAGCCCGCGCTGGAGCCGCTACCCGTCCGGTACCGCGACTACGCCCGGTGGCAGCACGAGGACGTGTACGCGGAGGAGATCCGGGACCAGGCGGCCTACTGGGTCCTGCACCTCGACGGCGTGCCGCACGCCGTGGACGCGCTGTGCGCCCGGCGGCCCGGTGCGGAACCGGTCGGGCGGCTGCACGAGTTCACCGTGCCCGCCGAGCTGACCGCGGCGCTGCGCAAGGCGTCGCGCGAGGCCGGCACCACGCTGTTCATGACGCTCCTCGCGGTGTACGAGGCGCTGCTGTCGCGGGTGAGCGGCGCGGACGACCTGATCGTCGGCGTGCCGGTGCTGGGCCGGCCGGTGCCGGAGGTCGAGCCGCTGATCGGCCTGTTCGTCAACACCCTGCCGCTGCGCGCGGACCTGCGGGACGACCCGACGTTCGCCGACCTGCTCCGCTCCGTGCGGGAGACGCTGCTGGCCGGTTTCGGGCACCAGGACGTGCCGCTCGAAGAGGTCGTCAAGGAGGTCAACCCGGCCCGGCGGGCGGGTGTCGCGCCGCTGGTGCAGGTGATCTTCCAGCTGTTCGACGGCGACTTCCGGTACGAGCTGGACCTGCCGGGGGTGCGCGCGGCGCAGCTGCAGGTGCTCGGGCGGGCCGTGCCGTTCGCGCTGTCGCTGGACTTCTTCCGCGACGGCGACGGGCTGGCCGGCCGCCTGAACTACGACAGCGCCGTCTTCGACGACGGGTACGCGGCCCGCTTCGCCGAGGTGTTCACGGCGCTGGCCGCGCAGGTGCTGGCCGACCCGGACGTCCCGGTGTCCCGGCTCGACGTGCCGCCGGAGCTGGTGCGCGCGTCCACCACCGCCGACGCGGCGGAAGCCGCTGACACGACGGAAACCGCCGCCACCGCCGCGACGAGGTTCGAAGCGCCCCGGCCCGGTGTCGAGCAGCTGGTCGCCGAGCTGATGGCCGACGTGCTCGGCGTGGACCGGCTCGGGCGGCAGGACGACTTCTTCGCGCTCGGCGGCCACTCCCTGCCCGCGACCAGGCTGATCTCGCGGATCAGGGACGTGCTGGACGTGCGGGTGACCGTGCGGTCGCTGTTCGACCACCCCACGGTCGAGCGGTTCTCGGCGTTGCTGTCGGACCTGCGGGGCACGCCGCGCAAGCCGCTGGACGTGGTGGCGGGCGACGGTCCCGCGCCGATGTCGTTCGCGCAGCAGCGGTTGTGGTTCGTGCAGGAGCTCGACCCCGCGAGCACCGCGTACAACCTCGGCGAGGTGTTCCGGCTCTCCGGCCCGCTCGACCTCGACCGGCTGGCCGTGGCCGTGGCCGGGCTGGTGGCCCGCCACGAGTCGCTGCGCACCCGGTTCGCCGTGGTCGACGGCGCGCCCGTGCAGCTCGTGGACGACGTGTGGCAGGGCCGCGTGGAGGTGGTCGACGCGCCGCCCACCGCCGACCTCGACGCCGCCGCGCGGGCGTTCGCGCTCGACGTGCTCGCGCGGCCGTTCGACCTGGCGCGCGGGCCGCTGTTCCGCGTCGACGTGCTGCGGTTCGACGACGAGAACCTGGTGCTGGCGCTGAGCATGCACCACATCGTCAGCGACGGCTGGTCGATCGGCCTGGTGCTGGACGAGCTGGCGGGGCTGTACGCGGGGCACGAGCTGCCGCCGCTGCCGGTGCGGTACCGCGACTACTCGGTCTGGCAGCACGCCGAGCTGGGCGCGGGCATCGCCGACCAGCTCGCCCACTGGCGGGACGCGATCGCGGGCGCGCCCACGGTGATCGACGCCCTGCGTCCCCGCCGGGCGGTGGACGAACGCGGCGGCATCGAGGGTTTCGTCGAGTTCGAGCTGCCCGCCGACGTGGTGGCCGGGCTGCGGGCGCTGTCCCGCGAGACCGGCGGCACGCTGTACATGACGTTGCTGGCGGTGTTCGAGGTGATGCTGTCCCGGGTGACCGGTCAGCGCGACCTGCTCGTCGGCATGCCGGTGGCCGGTCGGACCGCCGCGCAGGTCGAGGGCGTCGTCGGCTTCTTCGTCAACATGCTGGCGCTGCGCGCGGACCTGCGCGACGACCCGGTGTTCACCGACCTGCTCGGCGCCGTGCGCAAGGTGGTGCTGGACGGGTTCGCGCACCAGGACCTGCCGTTCGAGCGGCTGGTCGAGGCGGTCGCCCCCGAGCGCGAGGCCGGCGTGCAACCGCTGGTGCAGGTGGCTTTCCAGGTGTTCGAGGACGAGACAGGCCTCGGCTTCCGGCTCGGCGACGCGGCCGCGACGCCCGTGCTCGACACCCCCGGCGTGCTCAACGCGGACCTGCCGCTCGCGATGGACCTCTACCGCGACGGCGACCGCCTGCGCGGCCTGATGACGTTCAGCGAGTCGGTGTTCACCTCCGCCGAGGCCGACCGGATCGTCGCCACGTTCCTGCGCCTGGTCGCCGAGGTGCTGCGCGACCCGGCGCGCCGCGTCTCGCAGCTGCCCGCCGCCGGGCACGACTCGGCGGGCGGCCTGCGGTTCGGCACGGCCACCGCGGTGCGTGACGCGTCGCTGGTGGACGAGTTCCGGCGGCGGTGCGCGCAGACGCCCGACGCGGTGGCCGTGGCCGACGGCGCCCGCGCGTGGACGTTCGACGAGCTGGCCCTCGCCCGCTCGCGCGAGCTGGCCCAGCACGTGG
>NZ_JBHTLK010000377.1:0-3840 GCF_042678885.1 Saccharothrix hoggarensis | reverse complement strand
AACGCACCGGCCGGATCGCCGCCACCGACGTCCGCGACCTCCTCCTCAACCTCCAGGGCCTGCCCGTGCCCGGAACCTGAGCGGGAACGCCAACCCGTCCCTCCACGTCGAGCCCGGTGTGCCGGCCGCCGCGGTCGTAGCCGCCGCGGTCACCAGCCGGCTGGTGACTTCACCAGGTGACCGGCAGGGAGCGCAGGCCGTAGATCGGCGCGTCGAACCGGAACTCGACGTCCTCGAACGGCACGGCGAGCCGAAGGTCCGGCAGCCCGGTCACCAGCGCGCGCAGGGCGACGCGCATCTCCAGCCGTGCCAACAGGTGCCCGACGCACTGGTGCACGCCGCTGCCGAACGCGAGGTGCGCCCGCGCGTTCCGCCGCAGGTCGAGGCGGTCGGGGTCGGGGAACGCGGCCGGGTCGCGGTTCGCGGCGAACAGGGACGCGATCACGCCGTCGCCCGCGCCCAGCGCCGTCCCGCCGACCGCCGCCTCACCCGCCACCGCCCGCACCACCCCGTGGTGCACGGGGCTGAGGTAGCGCAACAGCTCCTCCACCGCGTTCTCGACCAGGCCGGGATCGGCCACCAGGGCGTCCCACCACGCCCGTTCCCGCTGCAACGCCAGCACGGACAGCGCGATCGAGTTCGCGGTGGTCTCGTGCCCGCCGACGAGCAGCAGCACCGTCATCCCGACGGCTTCTTCGTCGCTCAGCCCCGGCTCGCGCACGAGGCGGCTGATCAGGTCGTCCCGCGGGTCGGCGCGGCGCGCGCGGACCAGGTCCGCGAGGTACCCGTGCAGCTCCTCCAACGCCGACCGCACCCGTTCCGCCGACAACGACCGGTCGAGGTGGGCGCGGCTGCGGGTGGAGAAGAACTCCTGGTCCGACACCGGAACGCCGAGCAGCAGGCAGATCACGTCCGACGGCACGGGCAGCGCGAACGCCGTCACCAGGTCCGCCGGCCGCGGCCCCGACCGCAGTGCCGCCAGGCGTTCCGCCGTGATCCGCTCGACCTCGGGCCGCAGCGCGGCCATCCGCCGCACGGTGAACTCGCCGGTCAGCATCCGCCGGTACCGGGTGTGCTCGGGCGGGTCGGTGACCAGGAAGCTGCCCGGCGCGGCCTCGCGGTCCACCACCGGCCGCAGCTGCGGGAACCCCGGCGTGCTCGGGTCCGACGAGAACCGGCCGTGATCCCGCAGCACCGCGCGCACGTCGTCGTACCTGGTCACGAGGTGCGCCCGCTGCCCGTGCCGCAACGAGACCGGGCACATCGGCGCCTCCGCCCGCAGCGCCGCGAACTCCGCCGGCGGGTCGAAACCGGGACGACGCGCGATCGGGTAGTCCATGGTGATCGACCTTATAGCCGTCACCGCGGGACTTCCGGCGCCGGAGGAAGCACACTGCCGACGTGGACGACGTGGACCCGGTGACAGCACACGCGTGGGCGGCGCTCGGCGGGCCGTCCGACCCGACCGTCGAGTACGCGGGCGCGGGTGACGTGCTGCCCGCCCGCCTGCCGGTGCGGGAGATGGCACGCGCGACCGTGGGCGTGTGCGCGCTCGCGGCGGCGGAGTTGGCGGCGACGCGGAACGGCGTCCCCGCGTCCCCGGTCCGGGTGGAGGAGGCGGCGGTCGCCACGGCGTTCACCAGCGAACGCCACCTGCGGATCGACGGGCGCGCCGGCACCGGGTTCGCGCCGCTGTCCGGCTTCTGGCGCACCGCCGACGGCTGGGTCCGGACCCACGCCAACTACCCGCACCACCGGGCACGCCTGCTCGACGCCCTGGGCGTTGCCGACCGGACGTCCCTCGAACGCGAGCTGGCCGGTCGCCGGGCGCTGGACGTGCAGGAAACCGTTTACGCCGCGGGTGGGTTGGCCGTCGCGGTGGCGACCGAACCGGACCCGACCCGGCGTCCGCTGGTGGAAACCCGTGCCACCGAAGCCGGGAAACGCGTCCTCCCGCCCGCGTCCCGTCCCGCCGACGGCGTGCGCGTCCTCGACCTCACCAGGGTCATCGCCGGCCCGGTCGCCACCCGCACGCTGGCGTTCCTCGGCGCGGACGTCCTCCGGGTCGACTCGCCGCACCTGCCCGAGGACCCCGACATCCACGCCGACACCGGCCCGGGCAAGCGGTCCACGCTGCTCGACCTCGCCGCCCGCCACGACCGCCGCACGTTCGACGACCTGCTCGACCGGGCCGACGTCGTCGTCACCGGGTACCGGCCCGGCGCGCTCGACCGGCACGGCCTCGCCCCCGAAGCGCTGCACGCGCGGCGTCCCGACCTGGTCGTCGCGCAGCTCTCCGCCTGGGGCGACCGCGACGGCTGGGCCGGCCGGCGCGGGTTCGACAGCCTCGTGCAGGCCGCCACGGGCATCGCCGCCGTCGAGGGCGAGGACGGCGTGCCCGGTGTGCTGCCCGCCCAGGCCCTCGACCACGGCACCGGCTACCTGCTCGCCGCCGCCGTCCTGCGCGCCCTCGCCGAACCGGGCGGCCGGCACGTCGCGCTGTCGCTGACCGGCACCGCGTCCTGGCTCCTGTACGACGTCGAACCCGCGCCCGCCGCAGGCGACTACGACCCGGAGCCGTGGTTGGTCGAGACGCCGTCGCCCTTCGGCACGCTCCGCCACGCCCGCCCGCCGTTCGGCGAGGGGACTTGGGACCGGCCGCCGACCCCCTGGGGCGCCGACGAACCACGCTGGCAGGACGCCCGCCGCTGACGTCCACAGTGGACGATAGACCCGGCCTTCGCGGACCCGAAGTCACGGAGTTCGGTGGCACGCGGCTCGGATCGCGAACCGGCCCGCGTGGTGAACGGACAAACGACCACGGAAGTGTTACGACTGAAACGCACGTTCGAGGGGTAGCCCGATCGGGTAACCCCGGCACCGGACGTGCGCACGACGTTGGGAGCACGGGTGGTGGACCGCACTATCGCAGGCCGGTACCGGCTGACCGAGAGGGTCGGCGCGGGTGGGATGGGGGTGGTGTGGCGGGCCGAGGACCAGCGGCTCCGTCGCATCGTCGCGGTCAAGGAACTGCTGTCCCGCGCGGGTTTCGACCAGGAGTCGATCGACCGCGCGATCCGTGAGGGGCGCATCGCGGCGCGCTTGACGCACCCCAACGTGATCGCGCTGTACGACGTCGTCGAGCAGGACGGCCACCCGTGGCTGATCATGGAGTACCTGCCGTCGCGCAGCCTGGCCACGGTGATGACCGAGCGCGGCGTGCTGCCGCCGGACGAGGTGGCGCGCATCGGCGTGCAGCTGGCGTCCGGGCTGGCCGCGGCGCACCGGGCGGGCGTCATGCACCGGGACGTCAAGCCCGGCAACGTGCTGGTCACCGAGTTCGGCACGGTCAAGGTCACCGACTTCGGCACGTCGCGGGCGGTCGGCGAGGCGACCGTCACCGCGTCCGGGATGCTCGTCGGCACGCCTGCCTACCTCGCGCCGGAGGTGGCGCGCGGCGGCCGGGGCGAGTTCCCGGCGGACGTGTTCGCGCTGGGCGCCACCCTGTACGCGGCGGTCGAGGGCACGCCGCCGTTCGGCGTGGACGGCAACACGATCGCCCTGCTGCACCGGGTGGCCGACGGCCGCTTCCCGCCGCCGCGCAACGCCGGGCCGCTGACGCCGGTGCTGCTGCGCCTGCTCGACGCGAACCCGGAGACCCGGCCGACCATGGCCGAGGCGGAGAACATGCTGCGGACCGTCCGGTTCGACGGCACCGCCGCCCGCGTCCCCGCGCCGCCCCCGACCGCGATCCTCGCCGCGCCCCTCGACCCGCTGCCCGAGTCGGACGGGCACGCGTCCCCCGCCGACCCCGCGGCCACCCCGTCCGCGCCGGACGAC
>NZ_JBHTLK010000376.1:0-3866 GCF_042678885.1 Saccharothrix hoggarensis | reverse complement strand
GGCGGCGGCTTCGCGTTCGGTGGGGACGAGGGCGACGAGGCGGGACGCGCCGGCGCGGCGTGCGGCGGCCAGCGACAGCGACCCGGACTTCCCGCCGCCGCCCAGGACCAGCACGGAGGGGGCGTCACGGCGGCGCACGACGCGGTCGGTGAGCGCGGGCGCGCCGCACACGTCGAGGACGGACAGGGCGAGTTCCTCGGGCAGGTCGTCGGGCAGGACGGCGGCGATGGACCGGCCGAACAGCACGGCGGTGCCCTCGCACGGCACCTGTTCGTCGGCGCCGTCCCAGCGGGCGAGGCCGTCGGTGACGCGCAGCGGGGTGAGGGTGAGGGAGACGAGGGTGGCGACGCGGTCGCCGACGCGCAGCCCGAGGGGCGAGTCGGGGCCGACGGCGCGGACGGTGCCGAGGAGCATGCCGCCCGATCCGGTGACGGGGTTCTGCATCTTGCCGCGGGAGGAGACGATGTCCAGGACGGCCTGCCGGACGCCGTCGACGCCGTGCTGCTCGCGCAGCTGGCGGTAGGAGGCGGCGTCGAGGTTGAGGCGGGCGACGTCGAGCACGACTTCGTCGGGGCCGCACTCCGGGGAGGCGTCCAGCCGCCAGGCCTGCTGCGGCAGGACCCCGGCGGGTTCGAGGACGCGGTGCAGACCGTACGGCGAAGTCATGGAAATCCTTCGGTCGACAGGGTCAGGACCGGGATATCTTCACGCGCAGTGTCGACTTTGCGCAAGGGATCTTCTGCGGGCGGTGTGGTGGTGGGTGAACGCCGTGCTGGCCCCGGTGCCGGACGCACCACGTCGGCCCTCCCCCGGCACGTCTCGTGGACGCGCCGGCGGAGGGCCGACGAGGGTCAGGGCCGGTGGGCGCGGGGGCGGGATCAGGTCGTGGTGATCGGTTCCGTTCGGCGGCGGCGGACGCGCAGGACGCCCGCGAGGACCAGGGTCGCGGCGAGCAGCGCGTAGGCGATCGCGGCGAACGGGCTGGTCACGAGGGCGGCGGGGTCGCCTTCGCTGATCTGCAGGGTGCGGCGGACCTGTTCCTCGGCCATCGGTCCGAGGATGAGGCCGACGACGAGCGGCGCGACGGGGTAGCCGTGGCGGCGCATGAAGAACCCGGCGACGCCGATGACGAGCAGCACGATCAGGTCGTCGACGACGAAGTTGACCGCGTAGGTGCCCAGGGCGGCGAACAGCAGGATGCCCGCGTACAGGTAGGGCCGCGGGATCCGGAGGACCTTCACCCAGATCTTCACCAGGGGCAGGTTGAGCACGAGCAGCATGACGTTGCCGATGTAGAGCGACGCGATGAGCGCCCACACCATGCCCGGGCTGGTGGTGAACAGCAGCGGCCCGGGTTGGATGCCGTAGCTCTGGAACGCGGCGACGATGACGGCGGCGGTGGCGGTGGTGGGCAGGCCGAGCGTGAGCAGCGGGACGAGGACTCCGGCGGCGGCGGCGTTGTTCGCGGCCTCGGGGCCGGCGACGCCCTCGATGGCGCCCTTGCCGAACTCCTCGGGCCGCTTCGACAGCTTCTTCTCGGCCGCGTAGGACAGGAACGTGGACACGTCCGCGCCGCCGGCGGGGACGGTGCCGATGGGGAACCCGATGAAGGTGCCCCGCAGCCACGGTTTCCAGGACCGCCGCCAGAACTCGCCGGTCATCCACTTCCCGCCGACCGGCACGACCTCGACGGGGCCGTGCCGCAGGCGTGCCGCCACGTACAGGGCCTCGCCGACGGCGAACACGCCGACCGCGACCACGACGACGTCGATGCCGTCGGACAGGGTGGGCACGCCGAGGGTGAACCGCTGCTGCCCGGTGAGGGTGTCGGTGCCGACGAGCCCGAGGAACAGCCCCAGTCCCAGCGACGCCAGGCCCCGCACGGGCGACGACCCGAGCAGGGCGGCGACGGTGGTGAACGCGACGACCATCAGCGCCACGTAGTCGGCCGGGCCGAGGGTGACGGCGAGGTCGGCGATCGTGGGCGCGAGGACGGTGAGCAGGACCGTGGCGATGGTGCCGGCGACGAACGACCCGATCGCCGCGGTGGCCAGGGCCGCCGCGCCCCGCCCGGCGCGCGCCATCCGGTTGCCTTCCAGCGCGGTGACCACGGACGACGACTCGCCGGGCGTGTTGAGCAGGATCGACGTGGTCGAGCCGCCGTACATGCCGCCGTAGTAGATGCCCGCGAAGATGATCAGCGCGGCGGTCGGTTCGAGCGAGTAGGTCAACGGCAGCAGCAGCGCCACGGTCATGGCGGGGCCGATGCCGGGCAGGACGCCGACGGCGGTGCCGAGGGTGACGCCGAGCAGCGCGTACAGGAGGTACTCGGGCTGGGCGGCGGTGGCGAAGCCGTCCAGCAGGGCGGTGAGGCTACCCATCGAGGAGTGGCACCCCCTCGACCACGCCGGCGGGCAGCGACAGGCCGAGCCCGGACGCGAACACGACCTGCACGACCAGCGCCAGCACGACGGCGACGACCAGTGCCTTCCACCAGACCGCGCCGAGGGTCCACGCGGCGGCGGCGAACAGCACCGTCGCGGCGACCGGCCAGCCGACGACGTCGATCAGCACCAGGTGCGCGACGAGCACGGCGACGAGCTTGAGCACGGTCACCCAGTCGGTGCGGACGGTGGTGTCGACGTCCTCGGCGTCCTCGGCCGCGCCGAGCCGGCCGCGGGCGGTGGCGACGATCGCGGCGACGCCGGTGACCAGGAGCAGCGCGCCGACGGCGTAGGGGAAGGCGCGGGGGCCGATGCCGCCGACGGCACCGCGCACGGTGATGGTGGTGGCGTCGACCAGGGTGAACGCGCCGAGCGCGGCGACGAGCCCGCCGAACGCGTACTCCTCGACCTTCGCCGACAGCGGCGCCCGCGCCGTCCCGACGCCGGCGGCCCCGGGCGTCACGGCGCCCGACCCGCCGTCGCCGGCCCCAGGCGGGGTGGTGTCGGGGGAGGTCACTTGACGAGCCCGATCTCCTGCAGCACCGGCTTGATCCGGCCGATCTCGACGGTGAGGAACGTGGAGAAGTCGTGCCCGGTCTGGAACGTGTCGGTCCAGCCCTTCTTCTTCAGCTCCTCCTGCCACTGGGGGCTGGCGTGCATGTCGGCGACCAGCTTGACCAGCCGGTCCTTCGCCGCGACGGAGATCGAGCCGGGCGCGACGACACCGCGCCAGTTGATCAGCTCGACGCCGGTGCCGACGTTCTTGAACGTCGGCACCTTCAGCTCCGGGTGCTCCTTCGGGCCGGAGGTGCCCAGGGCGCGCAGCTTGCCCGCCTTGATCTGCTCGACGTACTCGCCGACGCCGGAGATGCCCGCGTCGACCTTGCCGCCCAGCAGCGCCGCCAGCGACTCGCCGCCGCCGGAGTAGGGCACGTAGTTGAGCTTGCCGGGGTCGATGCCCTTGGCCTTGAGCAGCAGCGCGGCGAGGATGTGGTCGGTGCCGCCCGCCGAGCCGCCGGTGATCGACACGCCCTGGCCCTTCTCGGCGACGGCGGCGAGCAGGTCGTCGATGGACCGGTACGGGGAGTCGGCGGGCACGACGACGACCTCGTCCTCGGCGGTGAGCCGCGCGATGGGCGTGGTGTCCTCCAGCCGCTTCTCCACGCCGTTGGTCTCGACCGCGCCGACCATGACCAGCCCGGTGACCATCAGGTACTCCTCGGACCGCTCGGTGGCGAGCTTCTGCAGGCCGACCGTGCCGCCGGCCCCGCCGACGTTGTTGACCTGCACGGAGTCGGCGAGCTTCGCGCCGCTGATCGCGGCCTGCATCGACCGCGCGGTCTGGTCCCAGCCGCCGCCGGGGTCCGCGGGGGCCATGATCTCCAGCCGGCCGACGCCGTCGCCGCCCGCGCCGCCACCGGC
>NZ_JBHTLK010000375.1:0-3894 GCF_042678885.1 Saccharothrix hoggarensis | reverse complement strand
CAGCGCGCCGAGCAGGCCGCCGCCGAAGTCCAGGCAGTAGAACTGGACCTCGCGCGGGGTGTGGGTGAGCGCGAGGCTCGCCACGACGGTCCGCAACGCCGTGCTGCGCCCGCTGCGCGGCCCGCCGACCACGAGCACGTGCCCGGCCGCGCCGGACAGGTCCAGCTCCAGCGGGTCGCGGCGCTGCTCGAACGGCCGTTCGACCAGCCCGATGACGGCGCGCAGGTCGCCGCCGCGGCGCGGGTCGGCCGCGCAGAGGCCGCGCGAGGGGTGCGCGGTGAGCACGCCGAGCAGTTCGTCTACTGTGGACGAGCGGTCCAGCGGGGGCAGCCACACCTGGTGCGCGGGCGTGCCGCGGCCGGCGAGCCGGTCGACCAGGATGTCCAGCACGCTCTCCCCCACCGCCTCGTCGTCCGCCTCGTCCGCGACCGGCTGCTCGACGCGCGGCGGCACGTAGTCCGTGGTGTAGGGGGCGATTCCGGGCACGTCGCCCGATCCGCTCGCCGCACCCGCGCCCGGCCTGCGGTGCACCCCGGACACGTAGGCGGACCGGAACCGCACCATCGGCTCGGTGCCGTACTTCAGGAACCCGTGCCCCGGCGCGCGGGGCAGGCTGAACGCGTCCGCCACGCCGAGCACCGTGCGGCTCTCCAGCTCGGAGAACGTGCGCAGGCCGATCCGGTACGACAGGTGCGTGTCCAGCCCGCGCAGCCGTCCCTCCTCCAACCGCTGGCTGGCGAGCAGCAGGTGCACGCCGAGCGATCGACCCAACCGTCCTATCTGGACGAAGATGTCGACGAAGTCCGGCTTGGCCGACAGCAGCTCGCTGAACTCGTCGCACACGACGAGCAGCGTCGGCACCTCGGGCAGCGGCGCGCCGGCGGCCCGGGCCCGGTGGTAGTCGCGCAGGGAGGCGAAGTTCCCGGCCGCGCGCAGGAGTTCCTGGCGCCGCACCAGCTCGCCCATCACGGCGTCGGCCATCCGGTCGACCAGCGGCAGCTCGTCCACCAGGTTGGTGATCACGGCGCTGGTGTGCGGCAGGCGGTCCAGCGTCGCGAACGTCGCACCGCCCTTGAAGTCGATCAACGCGAAGTTCAGCGACTCGGGCGGGTGCGTCACGGCCAGCCCCAGCACCAGGGTCCTCAGCAGCTCGCTCTTGCCGGACCCGGTGGCGCCGATGAGCAGGCCGTGCGGCCCCATGCCGTCCTCGGCGGACTCCTTGAGGTCCACGTCGACCGGCGCGCCGTCTTCCCGGAGACCGAACGGGATGCGCAGCCGGTCGCGGTTGGGCCGCTGCTGCCACGTGTCGCGCGGGTCGAACGCGTACGGGTCGCCCAGGTCCAGCAGGTCGGCGAGGCCCGTCACGCCGGACAGCGGCTGGTCGCCCGCGCCGCCCGCGGTGAGCCGCAACGGGGCCAGCTCGCGGGCCACGGCCTCCGCCGTGGGCAGGTCCAGCGCGTCCGCGCGCCCGAGCTCGACGTCGCCGTCCGCGGTGGCGGCGGTCAGCACGCCGTCCGCGGTCACGGTCAGCACGAGCACCGAGCGCTCGGGGACGCGCGGCGGCGGTGACGACAGGTCCAGCACCGTCACGCCCTCGACGCCACCGCCGGTCATCAGGTGGTCGGAGCCCGCCACCGCGCCGCCGTCCAGCACGACCACGAGGTGCGGCCCGGACGTCCCGCGCCCGTCCTCGGGGTCGAACCGGGGCCGGTCGGCGAGCAGGTCGTCCAGCACCGCCTCCAGCGCCACCACCCCGGACGCCACGAGCCGCACCGGGCCGAGCGCGTCGGAGCGGTCGGGGTGCAGGGCGTGCGGCAGCCACTTCACCCACTCCCACGACGGCCGCGCGCCGTCGCCCGCGCAGATCGCCACCCGCACGTCGTCCGGCGCGTGCAGCACGGCGAGCTGCGCCAGCACCGCCCGCACCAGGGGCGCGGCGCGGTCGCGGTCGCCGCCGACGTGGACGACGCCGAAACCGGCCAGGGCCAACGCCAGCGGCAGGTCCGGCACGGTGGCGTAGGTCGTGATGAACCGGCGCAACGCCAAGGCGGACAACGGTTCCAGCTGCTCGAGCGGCTTGGTGTCCGGCGGCACCAGCTCCAGCGCGGCGCCCTGCGGCCCCGTTCCGACGCGCACGACGGCGAAGTCCGCGTCGGAACGGCGCCGCTCCCACCGCCGGTCGCCCGCGGTGAGGGACGGCAGCGCGTCCGGCTCGGGGTGCAGGTGGGCCAGCGCCTCCCGCTGCCGCCGGATCGCCCTGGTCACCCGCACCCGGTGCTGGGCGAGCTGCCGCAGGTAGGCGCGGCGCGCCTGGGCCATCTCCCGCTTGCCCGGACCGCCGTTGTTGAGGAACGACACCAGCACCATCGCCAGCATCGCGACGCCGAACAGCCCGAACACGACGAACCGCAGCGCGCCGGTCGTGCTGCCGGAGAACATCAGCAGCATCGCGCCCATGATCGCGACCATGGGCAGCACCACGACCAGTTGCGCCCAGGTGCGCGCGGCGGGCGGCGGGATCTCCGGCGGCGCGTCCAGCACCAGTTCGCCCGACGGCACCTCCGGCGCGGGCCGGCGGACGGGCCTCGTCACCACCACGGTCGCCACGCGGCTCTCCCCTCGCTGACGGTGTCGTCCGCCGATCGTGGTGCCGCGCGGGCGGTCCGGGCCGGTGGTGGCAGGAACGTGCCGCGTGCCGTCGTCGGCCGCGGTCCGCGCGGTTCGCTGTGGACACCCGGCAACGAGCGGAAGGAGAACCGGAGTGCAGGACCAACTTCACGGTGTCACCGAGACACTGGAGCGCGCCGCCGCGATGGCCGCGACCGTGTCCGCCGACATCGAGGGACACCGGGCGGCGCTGCGCCCCACCGTGGACGCCCTCAAGGGTTCGTGGGAGGGCACCGCGCGGCCCGCGTTCGACGCGGCGCACGCGCAGTGGGAGGCGGGCATCGCGCGGCTCACCACGGCGCTGAACACGCTGGGCGAGAACACCCGGTACTCGGCGAACACCTACCTCACCGCCGACCAGGCGTCCGCGTCCGGCCTGAACGCCGTGCAGGGCGCGAGCCCGTTCGGCGGGGCGCTCGGCTAGGTCGAACGGGACCGCTCGGACGCGACCAGGACAAGGGAGGGACGGACATGCTCATCAAGGGCGACTTCGGCCAGCTGGACGGCCTGGCCGGCCAGATCGCCGCCACGGTGGCGAAGGTCGAGCAGGAGATGGACACCTGGCGCACCACGTCGGGCGCCACGTCGGCGGACTGGCTGGACCAGGCCGGCGGCCAGTTCGGCGAGATCAGCGCCGCGTGGCACCAGGTGTCGACCGCGCAGCAGGCCATGCTGCAGGCGTTGCGCGGCGGGGTGGACAAGGCCAACGGCGAGCTGCAGCAGGCGCTGGGCGCGGCCGTGGCGCGGATCGGCAGCACGGGGATCTGACGGGTGCGGTGAAGGCCCCGGCGCCACGGCGTCGGGGCCTTCCCGCGATCCGGTCACCCCTGCCGGGTGAACAGGAACACCTGGTCGGGTGGCTCGGCGGGCGGCGGACCGTCCGGGAGGCGGTCGAGGCGGGTCGGCGTCCACCGCCGCCGCCGTCCGCGCCCGAGCACCAGGACGAGCACGGCCACCAGCCCGGCGACGGCCGCACCCACCACGACGTGCCGGCGCGCCGCGGCCACCGCGCCGTCCCACCACCGCAGCTCCCGCACCGCGTCCGGGTCCTCGACCGGCTTGACGACCACCGGCATCGACGCGGGCGGCGCGGCGGACAGGCCCTCGGTGACCGCGCGGTACGGGTTCACGACGCCCGCCCCGTACGCGGCGGCGTCACCGCGGGCCGGGCTCGCCGTGGCCAGCAGCCGGCGGACGACCTCCGGCGCGGTCAGCTCGGGCCACGCC
>NZ_JBHTLK010000374.1:0-3911 GCF_042678885.1 Saccharothrix hoggarensis | reverse complement strand
CGGGGTCAGCGCGGCCAAGCTGCGGCCGGCAGAGTCAGCGCGGGCGGAGTCGGCGCGCGGCGGGGTCAGCGCGGCGGGGTCGTCAGCGGATGACGATCCGGCCCAGGGTCAGGAACGGCGCGCCGCGGGTCAGCACGGCGGTCCGGCCCCGCTCGTCGGGACCGGCCAACCACACCTGCCCGCCGCGCCGGATGTTCTCGCGCACCCGCTCGGGCACTTCCGCGAGCCGCAGGAACGTGCGGTCCGAGCCCTCGGTCTCCAGGAACGTCTGCCGCCCGACCCGCGTCCGCCCCGGCACGAACTTCACCGCCACGGGGTGCCGGGGGTAGGTGTCGAGCAGCCGCAACAGGCTCCGCCGCGAGCAGAAGTGCCGCAGACCGGGCACGGCGAACTCGACGCACAGCGGCGTGAGGACGAACACCCACCGCGACCCGATCCACTCGGAGATCAGCCACAGCACCACGAACGCCAGCAGCGCGATCCCGATGAACCCGACCGCGCGGCGATCCGCCCCGGCCAGGCACTTGCGCACCCACGCATCACCCACCACTGCTCCCAGCCAACCAGGATTCCCACCCCGGGGGTAGCCGAGAAGACGATCACCAAACGCCACCGTGAGCGAAAACTCCTCAACCCCGGACGACCTTCGCCGGGAACAGCTTCGGCACGCCCCGGAAGGTCACCACCGTGTTCCCCGCCCGATCAGGTGAGACGACCCAGGCGCGCCGGTGCCGCCGGATGCGTCCTCGGGCCACCGGGCCGGCGCTGACGTCGAGCACGAGCGGCCGTGCGCCGTGGACGACGAGCAGCCCGCCACGCCAGTGCACCCGCACGTACACCCAGGCGTGATCACCCATGACCCGCGTGAACGGCTGCCGCCGCGTGAGCCCGAACCCGAGCACCAGCACGGAGAACAGCAGCAGCGCCAACGGCACCGGGGACGGGTCCGCGAAGCCGAAGACCAAGGCGAGTTGCAGCGCGAACGCGAGCGCGCCCAGGACGACCCAGCCGAACGCCCGCCGACTCGCGATCTCCAGGCAGTACCGGGTCCACCGGTCATCGAGCGCCGCACCCCGGGTGGACGGCTTGTTCGGCACGACCACGAGCCACCTCCGCCAGGCGACCCCAGATTACGACGATCACCGCACCACCTGAATCGCCCAACCGGCCCGATCCTCGCCGACGCCGCCCGCTCCCCCGCCCGAAGGACGGGGCGACCCCGTGCGGCGCGCGCGTCGCCGACCCCCTAACCTGCGGTGACGATGCGCCGTGCCGAGGCTGCGACCACGTGGTCCGGTCGTGGGACTACCGCCACCGGACGCCAGCCAGTTAGGCTGCCCTAAGTTGGGAGGTGAGCGGTGAACGAGACACGTCGACCGCCGGCCCCGCACCCGGCGGAGCGGGCTCGCACCATCGCCGCCCGCGGCGGGCGCGCGGCCCTGCTGCCGTCCGACGGCGCGGACAGCCGGATCACCCCGGTGCTGCACCACGTCCACGCGAACGGCGACGCGACGATCGTGCTGCCGGACGAGCACCCGCTGGTCGAGTCCGCCCGCCGGGGCGAGGTGACGGCCATGCTGGAACTCGCCGACCAGGCGCCGGTCCCGTTGCGCGAGCCGGTCCGCGGCCTGCTCTGGATCACCGGCTGGCTGCGCACGCTCGACGCCGACGAGGCCCGCGAGACGGCGCTGCGGGTCGCCGACGCCCGCCCGGACCCGCGCCTGCTCGACGTCGGGCACGGCGCGTCCGCCCTCACGCTGGCGCCCGCCTCGCTGGTGGTGGCGGACGCCGAGGGCACGACGTCGCTGAGGCCGGAGCTGTTCGCGCAGGCCGAGCCGGACCCGTTCGCCGCGCACGAGGACCACTGGCTGCGCCACCTCGAACTGTCCCACCGCGACGTGGTCGGTTTGCTCGGCCAGCACCTGCCGGACCACCTGAAGGGCGGTCACGTCCGCCCGCTCGGGCTGGACCGCTTCGGCCTGCGGCTGCGGGTCGAGATGGCGGACGAGGACCACGACGTGCGCATCGCGTTCTCCCGGCCGGTCGCCACCGCGCAGGAGCTGGCCGTCGAGCTGCGCCGGCTCATGGGCTGCCCGTTCCTGGCCCGCCAACGCGGCTGACCCCGCCCGCGAACCGGACCACCGAACCGACGACCGCCGTGAACCGACGACCGACCGCGAACCGAACCCCCGCCCGCGAACGGACCACGGCCGCCGTCGACGGTGACGTGGTTACCGTATGGGCGTGATCGAAGCCCACGAGCTCGACGCCCGGGAGCGCCGCGGCTACCAGCTGGAACTGCTGATCGTCTTCGCGATGACGCTCGGCCTGTCCGGCGTGCGGAGCCTGGTGCGGCTGCTGGACAGCCTCCTCGACCCGGTGCCCCTGAACGAGCAGAAGGTCGCGATCAACGTCCCGCAGGCGCGGTTCGACCTGCTGGACCTGATCGCGCAGCTGTTGAGCGTCGTCCAGCTGGCCGCGTGGGGCGGGCTCGGCCTCTACCTGCTGTGGCGCGGCGGGATCAGGCTGAAGGCGCTGGGCCTGGACCGCACCAGGATCGGGCCGGACGCGCTGGGCAGCCTCGGGCTGGCCGCCGTGATCGGCATCCCAGGGTTGATCTTCTACCTGGTCGCGTGGAACCTCGGGTTCAACCTGGCCGTGCTGCCGTCCACCTTGGACCAGTCGTGGTGGCGCAGCGTGGTGCTCGTCCTCTCCGCCGCGGGCAACGCGTGGGCGGAGGAGGTGCTGGTCGTCGGCTTCTTCATCACGCGGCTCAAGCAGCTCGGCTGGCGCGACAACACGGCGTTGCTGGCCAGCGCGGTGCTGCGCGGCTCGTACCACCTGTACCAGGGGTTCGGCGGGTTCGTCGGCAACGTCGTGATGGGCCTCGTGTTCGGCAAGGTGTGGCAGCGCACGAACCGGCTGTGGGTGCTTGTCGTCGCGCACACGCTGCTCGACGTCGTCGCGTTCGTCGGCTACACGGTGTTGCGCGGACAGGTGTCCTGGCTGCCCTGAACCTAGGGTGGTGCCATGGACGAGCTGACCCTGGCGGACGAACTGGCGCTGCTCGCGCACGACGACGACGGCACGCGCCGGCTCGGCCAGCCGGCGCTCGGGTACGGCCTGGCCGGCGCGCTGCTGGTCGAGTTGGCGCTGGCCGAGCGGATCGACGTGGTGGACAAGAAGGTCACCGTGCTGAACCCGACGCCGACGGGCCGTCCGGTGCTCGACCAGGCGTTGGCCCGGATCGCCGACGACAAGCCGCGCAAGCCCGCGCACTGGATCGACAAGCTGAGCAAGAAGCTGACCGAGCAGGTGCTCGACGGCCTGGTGGCCGGCGGCGTGCTGCGGCGCGAGGAGGACCGGGTGCTCCTGGTGTTCCCGCGCACCCGGTTCCCCACGCCGGACGGCGCCGAGCCGCCCGCGGAGACCGACGCGCGCGCCCGGATGACCAGGGCGGTCACCGACGACGGCCCGGTCGACCCGCGCACGGCGGCGCTGTGCGCGCTGGTGAAGGCGGTCGGCCACGACCGCAAGGTCTTCGCCCACCTGCCGCGCGCCGAGGTGCGCAAGCGCCTGAAGACCATCTCCGAGGGCGAGTGGGCGGCGCTCGCCGTGCGCAAGGCGATCGAGCAGGTCCAGTCGGCGATCACCGTGGCCGTGATCGTCCCGGCCGCCTCCAGCTAGGCGTGATCACCGGCCGGGACGCGGCTCCCGGCGCCGGCCCCGCGCTCAGCCGACGAGCAGGAACCGCGCCGCGGTGTGGGCGGCGGCGGTGACCACCGAGCGGGCCACGCCCGCCGAGTCGAGCACTGACGGGTCGAGGTCGTCGACGGTGACGGCGGCGTTCTCGGCGACGCGGCGCGCGGGTTCGGCGAGAGCGGCGGCGAAGGCGTGCCAGCCGGCGACCT
>NZ_JBHTLK010000373.1:0-3962 GCF_042678885.1 Saccharothrix hoggarensis | reverse complement strand
CCCGCCCGCATCCGCGCGTACCGCCCGCGTGGCGCGGCCCGCCTCGGCTTGTGCGCCGTGCCGCCGCCCGCGACCAGCGCCCGCAGCGGCGACAGCGTGTCGTTCGTGACGACACCCGCCCAGACCAGGTCCCACAGCGCGCCCACGACCTCGGTGTCCGTCGTCGGGCCCTGCAACGACACCCGGTCGACCACCTGCCGGAAGAACAACGCCCCGCCGCCCAGCGCCTCCACCACGGCCGTGTGCAGCGACGAGTCCGGCATCGCCTCCGGCACCAGGTCCGGCAGCAGCAGGTCCGCCACGTCCGTCGGCGCCAGCGCGATCCAGCCGTCACCGCCGGCCAGCGAGCCGCACCCGGTCCAGGTCACCTCGCCGGACGCGGTCAGCTCGTCCAGCAGCGCCGGGGTGTAGCCGGGCAGCCGCGCCGGCAGCACCAGCGACTCGACCGCGCTCGCCGGCAGCGGCGCGCCCGCCAGCGGCTCCACCACCGAGTACACGTCGTCGACGGTCGGCGCCGACCGCAGCCGCCGCCCCACGCCGTGCCAGCCCGGCAGGAACCGGCCCAGCGCGGCGGGCTCCACCGGCTCCACCTCGGCCCGCAGCCGCGCCAGCGACGCCCGCCGCAACCGTCGCAGCACCTCGGCGTCGCAGTACTCGGTGTGCGTCCCGCCGGGCCGCAGCTCGCCGCGCACCAGCCGCCCGGCGGCGGCCATCCGCTCCAGCACCCCGGTCACCACGGCGACGCCCAGCCCGAACCGCTCCGCCGCCTCCACCGCCGGGAACGGGCCGTGCGTCCGCGCGTACCGGGACAGCAGGTCGCCCACCGGGTCGGCCACGGGCTCGGTGAACACCTCCGGCACGCCCACCGGCAGCGCCACGCCCAACGCGTCGCGCACCCGGCCCGCGTCCTCGATCGCGATCACGCGTTCCTCGCCCGCGATGCGCACCCGCAACGCCCGCCGCTGCGCGACCAGGTCCGCCAGCCACTCCGGCCGCACGCCGCGGTCCAGCGCCTCCGCCTCGGACAGGTCGCCGAGGAACCGCAGCAGGTCCGCCGCGCCCTCCGCGTCCCGCGCGTGCCGGTCCGGCACGAGGCGTTGCAGGGTGCGCTCGACCTCCGCGACCACCTCCGGGTCCAGCAGCTCCCGGATCGCCTCGGAACCCAGCAGCTCCGCCAGCAGCGCCGAGTCCAGCGACAACGCCGCCGCCCGCCGCTCGGCCAGCGGCGCGTCCACCTCGTACAGGAACATGCCGACGTACCCGAACAGCAGGCTCCGCGCGAACGGCGACGGCGACGGCGTCTCCACCTCCACCACCCGCACCCGCCGCGCCCGGATGTCGGTCATCAGCTCCCGCAGGCCCGGCACGTCGTACACGTCCTGCAGGACCTCGCGCATCGCCTCCAGCACGACCGGGAAGCTCTCGTACTTCGCCGCCACCGACAGCAGCTGCGCCGCCCGCTGCCGCTGCTGCCACAGCGGCGTCCGCTTGCGCGGGTCACGCCGGGGCAGCAGCAGCGACCGCGCCGCGCACTCCCGGAACCGGGCCGCGAACAGCGCCGACCCGCCCACCTCGGCGACGACGACCTGCTCGACCTCCTCCGGGTCCAGCAGCACGTCGTCCGCGCCCGCCACGACCTGCGCGCCGTCCAGGTCGACCGCGTCCGGCAGGCGGATCACGATCCCGTCGTCGGAGTGCGCCGCCTGCACCTCGATGCCGCGCCGCTCCCGCAGCCGGGCCGCGATCGCCAGCGCCCACGGCGCGTTGACCTGCGCCCCGAACGGCGAGTGCACCACCAGCCGCCAGTCGCCCAGCTCGTCGCGGAACCGCTCCACCAGCACGACCCGGTCGTTCGGCACGTGCCGGGTCGCCTCGCGCTGCTCGCCCAGGTACGCCAGCAGGTTCGACGTCGCCCACGCGTCCAGCCCGGCCGCCGCCGTCCGCCCGGACGCCTCCTCCGCGTCGATCGTGGACACCTCGCGCAGGAACTTCCCCAGCGCCCGGCCCAGCTCCAGCGGACGTCCCGGCGCGTCGCCCTTCCAGAACGGCATCCGCGCCGCCTGGCCCGGCGCGGGCACCACGATCACCCGGTCGTGGGTGATGTCCTCGACCCGCCACGACGACGTGCCCAGCAGGAACGTGTCGCCCACCCGCGACTCGTAGACCATCTCCTCGTCCAGCTCACCGACCCGCGAGCCGGGGCCGCGCTCGGACGGCGGCGTCATCACCGCGAACAGCCCGCGGTCCGGGATCGTGCCGCCGGACGTCACCGCCAGCCGCTGCGACCCCGGCCGGCCGCGCAGCTCACCGCTGATCCGGTCCCACGTGATCCGGGGCCGCAGCTCGCCGAACTCCTCGCTCGGGTACCGGCCCGCGAGCATGTCGAGCACCGCCTGCAACGCCGACTCCGGCAGCGCGGCGAACGGCGCGGCCCGCCGCACCAGCCCGGCCAGCGCCTCCACCGTCCACGTGTCCATCGCCACCATGGCCACGACGTGCTGCGCCAGCACGTCCAGCGGGTTGCGCGGGTACCGCACGGCCTCGATCGCGCCGTCCCGCATCCGCTCCGCCACCACCGCGCACGACACCAGGTCGCCCCGGAACTTCGGGAACATCACCCCGCGCGACACCGCGCCCACCTGGTGCCCCGCGCGGCCGACCCGCTGCAACCCGGACGCCACCGTCGGCGGGGCCTCCACCTGCACCACCAGGTCGACCGCGCCCATGTCGATGCCCAGCTCCAGCGACGACGTCGCCACCACGCACGGCAGCCGCCCCGACTTCAGCTCCTCCTCGACCACGACCCGCTGCTCGCGCGACATCGAGCCGTGGTGCGCGCGGGCGATCGTGGCGGCGCGCTGGGTGGTGACCCCGGACTGCGCGGGCGCCTCGGCCGGGAACCGCTCCAGCTCGGCGGCCTCCTCCACGAGCTCGTTGAGCCGCGCGGTGAGCCGTTCCGCCAGCCGCCGCGAGTTGGCGAACACGATCGTGGACCGGTGCTGCCGGACCAGCTCCAGGATGCGCTGCTCCACCGACGGCCAGATCGACGCCCGCTGCTCCGCCCCCGCCGCCGAGCCCGACACCTCGCCGGTCGGCTCGCCGAGCACCGACATGTCCTCGACCGGGACCTCGACCCGCACCTCGATCGTCTTGGCCGTCTTCGGCTGCACGACCCGCACCGGCCGCCCGCCCGCGAGGAACGCGCTCACCTCCTCGACCGGCCGGACCGTCGCGGACAGCCCGATCCGCTGCGCGGGCCGTTCCAGCAGCGCGTCCAGCCGTTCGAGGGACAGCGCCAGGTGCGCGCCGCGCTTGGCTCCCGCCACCGCGTGCACCTCGTCCACGATCACCGTCTCGACCCCGCGCAACGACTCCCGCGCCGCCGACGTCAGCACCAGGAACAGCGACTCCGGCGTCGTGACCAGCACGTCCGGCGGGGTCCTGGCGAACGCCCGGCGCGCGTCGGCCGGGGTGTCGCCGGTGCGCATGCCCACCGTGATGTCCGGCTCGGGCAGCGACAGCCGGTGCGCGGCCTGCCGGATGCCCGCCAACGGCGCCCGCAGGTTCCGCTCCACGTCCACCGCCAGCGCCTTCAGCGGCGAGACGTACAACACCCGGCACCGCCGCTTCGGCTCGGCGGGCTTGGGCGTGGACGCCAGCCGGTCCAGCGCCCACAGGAACGCCGCCAACGTCTTGCCGGACCCGGTCGGCGCGATGACCAGCGCGTTCTCCCCGGCGGCCGCCGCCTCCCACGCGCCCGCCTGCGCCGCCGTGGGCGCGGCGAAGGCCCCGGCGAACCACTGCCGGGTGGGGGGCGAGAAGGCGTCCAACACATCCACCCCCCCATACTGACTCAGCGGTCCGACAGTGTCGGATTGCGCCGCCGGCAGAACCAGGCCACCACGCGAGGTCGCGTCGGTCGTTCGCGCCTGATTTCCCGGCGATCACGCTTTTCGATCGCC
>NZ_JBHTLK010000372.1:0-3976 GCF_042678885.1 Saccharothrix hoggarensis | reverse complement strand
AGTCGCGCAGGGCCGCCGTGCCGCCGCGCACCCGTCCGGCGGCGCGCAAGCCGCAGTCCAAGGCCCGGACCAGGGCAGGGGCGGGCACCGGCGGCGCGTTCGGCATGACGGGCACGCGCCGGGCCGCGCTGCTCGCGATGGTGGTGTGCGCGCTGGCGTTGAGCATCGCCGTGCCGCTGCGGACCTACCTGGCCCAGCGCGAGGAGCTGCGCGACGTCACCGCCTCGCACGAGACCCTGCGGGCCGAGGTCGCCGAGCTGGAGCGGCGCAAGCAGGAACTGGCCGATCCCGCGCACGTCGAGGCCGAGGCACGACGCCGGCTGCACTACGTGCGGCCCGGCGAGACGCCCTACATCGTGCAGCTCCCCGGCGACGCGGAGCGCGAACTGGAAGAGCAGCGACCGGCGACCAAGCCGGCCGAGGACAAGGCGTGGTACGAGCAGTTGTGGGATTCGGCGGCGGCACGATGACGGTGAGCGACGAGGACCGGGCGGCGGTCGCGGCCCAGCTGGGGCGCGCGCCCCGAGGCATGCGGGCGGTCGCCGCGCGGTGCCCGAGCGGGCACCCGGCGGTCGTGCAGACCAGCCCCAGGCTGGAGGACGGCACGCCGTTCCCCACGCTGTACTACCTGACCTGCTCGCGGCTGAACTCGTACGTCAGCAGGCTCGAAGGGGCCGGGCTGATGAAGGAGATGACCGACCGGCTGGCGGTCGACGAGGACCTGGCGGAGCGCTACCGTCGAGCGCACGAGGCGTACCTGGCCGAACGGGACGCGATCGAGCCGCTCGGCACGACCGTGACGGCGGGCGGGATGCCGGGTCGCGTCAAGTGCCTGCACGTCCACGTGGCCCACTCGCTGGCCGCGGGCCGGGGCGTGAACCCGTTCGGCGACGAGGCCCTCGACCTGCTGGCGCAGTGGTGGCCCAGCGGCGACTGCGCGTCAACCGTGAAAAACTGAACGTACGGGCAGTTCTTAGGGCATTTCGCCGGTGAGCCGGCGCACGACCGTGACACCGCCGTTCGGATCAGGCAGGCTGGGTCGCGGACCGGGTGGCGACTGATGGGGAGATCGTGGCGTGCCGAGGTCGAAGCGACGTGGGCGGAAGCGGGCGACAGCCCAGCCGGGCGTGATGACGCCCAGGCAGTGGGGCTTCGCCGCGACCGCGACGGCGGCGGCGCTGGTTCCCGCGCTGCTGCACGGCGCGACGCCCGTCGACTGGGTCAACCTGGCCGACTCGTCCGGGGTGGAGGCCGTCCCGCCCGGCCCCGGTGACGTGCTCGGCACGCTCGACCTGGACCGCGGCAAGCTCGGCGCCACGGGCCGGCTGCCCGAGATGGACGAGCTGAGCGCGGACCTGCTGGCCGACGCCGACGACCCGTCCGGGTTCGAGGACGAGCTGCCGCCGCTGGACGGCGGTTACCTGCGCGAGGGCAGGCACGGCATCCCCGGCGTGGTGCTGGACGCGTACATGCGCGCGGCGGACCGGCTGGCGCAGACCACGCCCGGCTGCCGCCTCGACTGGCCGCTGCTGGCGAGCATCGGGCGGATCGAGTCCGGGCACGCGCGCGGCGGCCGGGTGTCCGAGGACGGCACGACGGTCAACCCGATCCTGGGCCCGGTGCTCAACGGCGGCCCCGGCATGGCGGCCATCCGCGACACGGACGGCGGCCGGTTCGACGGCGACACCACGTGGGACCGGGCCGTGGGCCCGATGCAGTTCATCCCGTCCACGTGGGCCGGTTACGAGGCCGACGGGAACGGCGACGGCAAGCGCGACCCGAACAACATCTACGACGCCACCATCGGCGCGGGCAACTACCTGTGCGCGTACAACGCGGACGTCAGCGACCCGCAGCAGCGCGCGCGTTCGGTGTTCCGGTACAACCACTCCGAGGAGTACGTGCGGACCGTCCTGTACTGGGCGGACGTGTACGCGAGCGGTGTCGACACGCTGCCGGAGATGGTCGGCTCGGACGACGACTTCTTCTCGAACCCGAGCCCCGGCACCCAGCCGAACAACACCGCGCCGCCCGCCGGCAACACCCCGCCCGGCAGCACGAACCCGCCGGGCTCCACGAACCCGCCGGCGACCGAGCCGTCGAGGCCGGGCACGACGTCGTCGCCGAGCCGGACCGGCATCTCGGTGACGTTGCGGCCGAGCCCGACGAGCGGCACGACGACGACCAGCCCGACCGACCCGTCGTGCCCCACGGAGCCGACGACCACGACGCCCACCAGCACCAGCACGACCACGCCGACGTCGACTGCGCCGCTTCCGCCGGGCTGCACCACGACGACCACCACGACCACGACGACGACGGTCGCTCCGACCACCACGCAGGACACCGCGCCCGGGAGCGCGCCGGGCAGCACATCCGGCACCTCCCGCAGCACGTCGGGCACCTCGGGGACGTCGGGCAGCACGTCCGGCAGCACGTCCGGTTCCAGCGGCACGGTGTCGGGGCACTCGTCGTCCTCGACGACGACCAGCATGAAGCCGGTCTAGTCCGCCCCACCGCCCGTGGCGGCTAGTCTGCTGGCAGCACCCACCGGCAGGGAAGGAACCCGGGCATGGCACGCGTGGCCGCGATCGACTGCGGGACCAACTCGATCCGCCTGCTGGTCGCCGACGTGACCACTTCGGACGGTGGCGAGCGGTCGTTGCGGGACGTGCACCGGGAGATGCGGGTCGTCCGGTTGGGACAGGGCGTCGACGCGACCGGCGAGCTGCACCCCGACGCGATCGCCCGCACCCGCGCCGCCCTCCTCGACTACACGACCGTGTTGCGGCGCAAGGGAACCGAGTGGGTGCGGATGGTGGCCACCTCCGCCACGCGGGACGCCGCCAACAAGGACGCCTTCTTCGACATGGCCCGCACCGTCCTCGGCGTGGACGCTGAGGTGATCACGGGCGACGAGGAGGCGCGCCTGTCGTTCACCGGCGCGGTGTCCGACCTGGACGGTGACGAAGGGCCGTTCCTGGTCGCCGACATCGGTGGCGGGTCCACCGAACTGGTCCTCGGCACGTGGGACGGCGTGCGCGGCGACGTGGAGGCCGCCCGGTCCGTCGACATCGGCTGCGTGCGCCTCACCGAGCGGTGCCTGCGCTCCGACCCGCCCACCGAGGCCGAGGTCGAGGACGCGGTCCGGGTGACGAGGGACGTCCTGGCGGAGGCGTTCGCCGCGGTGCCGACGGGCCGCGCGACCACGTGGATCGGCGTCGCCGGCACGGTCACGACGCTCGTCGCGCTCGCCCGCGACATGCCGCGCTACGACCCGCAGGAGATCCACCTGGCCCGGCTCACCACCGACCAGATCCGCGAGACCACCGCGAAGCTGCTCACGATGTCGCACGACGAGCGCGCCGCGCTGGGGCCCATGCACCCCGGCCGGGTGGACGTGATCTGCGGCGGAGCGCTGATCGTCCGCACGCTGGCCGAGCACCTGGAGTCGCAGGGCATCACCGAGCTCGTCGCGAGCGAGCACGACATCCTCGACGGCATCGCGTTCTCCCTCGCCTGACCCGAACCCGCGCTCCGGCCGCCCGCGCTCGACCCGCGTTCCAGGCCCCGCGTCGGAGCGGCGTTCCTGACCGCCGCACCGGACCCGCGTCCCGGCGCGCCCGCACTGCGGCGAGAACCCGGCCGGACCCGCGTCCCGGCGCGCCCGCACTGCGGCGGGTTTCGGGCCGCCGCACCGGACCCGCGTCCGGGCGCACCCACACCGGGCCGGCGAGAACCCGGCCGGGCTGTCAACTGGGATTGATCGCGACGATGTTGTGACGCCACGATCCGTGTTGGACTCGTCACAGTCCCCATAGCGTTCCTCTCACGCTGTGGAAGCGGTCGACTCTGTTCGGTTACCCCCGATCAGGTGGGAGGACCCATTGGGAGGCGCGGTGGGCGGAGCTGTTGCGCCCTCCGGCCCGGCGTCCGTGCACTTTGTGGCCGCCGCCGTCGGGGATGTTGCCCAGCT
>NZ_JBHTLK010000371.1:0-3978 GCF_042678885.1 Saccharothrix hoggarensis | reverse complement strand
TCGGCCGACTCGGCCTCCGGCGCGGGCACGGGCACCAGCGCGAGGGGACCGGTGTGCACGGCGGGCCGGACGGCGACGTCGCCGCCGTCGTCGCCGCCGAGGAAGAGGCCCACGGCCGCGACCGCGACCGCGAGCAGCACCGGCAGCCCGAGGGCGACGGCGAGCAGCGGGCGGGGGAGCAGCGAGGCGGGTTCCGGTTCCTGGGCCACCCGGCTATGACAGCACGGCGCTACAGGTGGACCACCGGGCAGGTCAGCGTTCGCGTGATGCCCTCGACGTTCTGGATGCGGGCGACCACGAGCTGGCCGAGCTGGTCCACGGTGTCGGCCTCGGCGCGGACGATCACGTCGTACGGTCCGGTGACGTCCTCCGCGGTGGCCACGCCGGGGATGCCGGAAATCTCCGCCGCAACGGCGGCTGCCTTCCCGACCTCGGTCTGGATGAGGATGTATGCGTGCACCACGGCGTGCCCCTTCGTCGCGACAGGTTAGGTCGGGGTAGGAACGTGCACAGCAACGTACCCCAGTTGGGGTTCCGAATGCTCAGAACGGGAGGCAATCTTGCGTCCGGAGCCGCCGCGGAACGCGGACACGGTCGCTGAAGTGGGTGAGTTCGGTCTCATCCGCCGGGTGACGGCAGGTCGGACGCAGCCGCCCACCACCCTGCTCGGGCCGGGTGACGACGCGGCTGTCGTCGCGGCGCCCGACGGCCGCGTGGTGGTGTCCACCGACGTGCTCGTCGAAGGTGTCCACTTCAGACTCGACTGGTCGTCTCCCGAGCAGGTCGGCCGCAAGGCGGCGGCCGTGAACCTCGCTGATGTCGTTGCCATGGGCGCGATGCCGACGGCCCTGCTGATCGGCCTGGCGTGCCCCGCCGACACGCCGTCCTCCGTGGTGGAGGGGATCACCGCCGGCCTGTGGCAGGAGGCGACCGTCGCGGGCGCCGGCGTGGTGGGCGGCGACATGGTGTCGTCCGCGACACTGGTGATCTCCGTTACGGCGCTCGGCGACATGGGCGGTCTGGAGCCGATCACCCGATCAGGTGCACAAGTGGGTGATGTCGTCGCGGTGTGCGGACGGCTCGGCTGGGCGGCGGGCGGGCTGGCCGTGCTCCAGCGCGGTTTCCGGTCGCCGGTCGCGGTCGTCGGGGCGCAGCGGAACCCCGAACCGCCGTACGCGGCGGGCCCCCAGGCCGCGGCGGCGGGCGCGACGGCGATGATCGACGTGTCGGACGGCCTGCTGGCCGACCTGGGGCACATCGCCGACGAGTCCGGCATCGGCATCGACATCCGCACGGAACTGCTCGAGGTCCACCCCCGCTTGGTCGACGTGGCGGCGGCGCTCGGCGCGGACGCCCGGCACTGGGTGCTGACCGGCGGGGAGGACCACGCGCTGGCGGCGACGTTCCCCGAGCCCGCGGCGGTGCCCGAGGGCTGGCGCACGATCGGCACGGTCCGGCACGGCAGCGGTGTGACCGTGGACGGCCGCGCGTACGAGAAACCCCCTGGCTGGGAGCACTGGCGGTAGGTACCCTCACCGATGTGGAACTATGCACGCTCGCGTATGACCATCCAGACTCGGTGAAGCTGATCGCCGACCTCCAGCAGGTCTACGTGGCCCGCTACGGCGACGGCGACGTCACGCCCGTCGACCCGGCGGAGTTCGCCGCGCCCCGCGGCCACTTCGTGGTCGGGTACGTCGACGGCGGTCCGGTGGCCTGCGGCGGCTGGCGTGCCCACGAGGAGGCGCAGGACTCGCTGCTCCCCGGCGACGCCGAGATCAAGCGCATGTACGTGGTCGAGGCCATGCGAGGGCGCGGCCTGGCGCGGGTCGTGCTGACGTCGCTGGAGGAGGCCGCGCGGTCCGCCGGCCGCACGCGGATGGTGCTGGAGACGGGGCTGCGGCAGCCCGAGGCGATCAAGCTGTACGAGAGCAGCGGCTACGCGCGCATCGACAACTTCGGCGTCTACCGGCATCATCCGGAAAGCCTTTGCTACGCGAAGGACCTCTGACCGCGGGAGGCACCGCGATGGCCATCTACGCGCTGGGCGACTCGGAGCCGGTGATCCACCCGGACGCCTACGTGCACCCGGACGCGACCGTGATCGGCGACGTCCGGATCGGCGCGCACGCGTCCGTGTGGCCGCAGGCCGTGCTGCGCGGCGACTACGGGCGCATCGAGGTCGGCGAGCGCACGTCGGTCCAGGACGGCACGGTGGTGCACTGCACCGAGTTCCACCCGGCGCTGATCGGCGCGGAGTGCGTCATCGGGCACAACGTCCACATCGAGGGCGCGACCATCGGCGACCGGTGCCTCATCGCCTCCGGGTCCGTGGTGCTCAACGGTTCCGTGGTGGAGACCGGCGCGATCGTCGGCGCGGGCGCGGTGGTGTCGTTCGACGGGCACGTGCCGGCGCGGTCGATGGCGCTCGGCGTGCCCGCCCGCGTGCGCGAGGGGTACGTCGTGCCGGACGGCGCGTGGCAGTTCGCCGTGGACAAGTACGTGGCCAACATCTTGCTGTACCGCAAGGAACTCCGGCGGCTCGACTGAGGTAGGTTCCCGCCGTGGCACGTCCGCTTGAGGAAATCATGGAATCCGGCTGGGCCGCGGCACTCGCGCCCGTCGCCGATCGGATCGCCGCGATGGGCGACTTCCTGCGGGCGGAGGTCGCCGCCGGGCGCACCTACCTGCCGGCCGGGGAGAACGTGCTGCGGGCGTTCCAGCAGCCGTTCCACTCGGTGCGGGTGCTGATCGTCGGCCAGGACCCGTACCCGACCCCGGGGCACGCCGTCGGGCTGAGCTTCTCGGTGTCGCCGGAGACGCGGCCCATCCCGAAGAGCCTGGTCAACATCTACACGGAGTACATGTCCGACCTGGGGCACCCGAAGCCGTCCAACGGCGACCTGACGCCGTGGACCGAGCAGGGCGTGCTGCTGCTGAACCGGGCGCTGACGGTGGAGCCGGGCAAGTCCAACTCGCACCGGAACAAGGGCTGGGAGCCGGTGACCGAGCAGGCCATCAAGGCGCTGGCCGAGCGGGACGCCCCGCTGGTCGCGATCCTGTGGGGCAGCCAGGCCCGCGCGCTCAAGCCGCTGCTGGGCGCGGACCGGTGCGTCGAGTCGGTGCACCCGAGCCCGCTGTCCGCCGCGGGCGGTTTCTTCGGCTCCCGGCCGTTCAGCAAGGCCAACGAGCTCCTGGTGAAGCAGGGCGCGGAGCCGGTCGACTGGAAGCTCCCCTGAGCGTTCCCCCGTACTTCCGCCCGTGACGCGAAAAGGCCCCCGGAACGAATTCCGGGGGCCTTTCCACAAGCTCGGGCGCGGGACATCAGCCGCGCACCACCTTGCCCGCCTTCAGGCACGAGGTGCACACGTTCAGCCGCTGCCGCGTCGAAGAGGAAACCTTCGCGCGCACGGTCTGAATGTTCGGGTTCCACCGGCGGTTCGTCTTCCGGTGGGAGTGCGAGACAGAATGGCCGAAGCCCGGCCCCTTGCCACAGACGTCGCACACGGCAGCCACGTCAGCCACTCCTTAAGGTTACTGATTCGGTACTCACGCCCCGGCGGGCGCGCAAGCGTGCACAAGCCTCAGCCGGGCATGGCAACCCAGACAGGGTAGCCGGTGGGCCGTTCTGCCTCCAAACCGGGTCGAATACCCTCGCCGCCATGCGGGCTCTCGATGCGGTCGCGGTGCGTCAGTGGGCGGACGCCTGCGTTCGGTCCCTGGACGTGAACCGCGAGGACATCGATCGCATCAACGTGTTCCCCGTGCCCGACGGCGACACCGGCACGAACCTGCTCCAGACCATGCGCTCGGCGTTGGACGCGCTGCTGAGGACACCCGTGGACACCGTCGGGGCGGCGTTGGGCGCGCTCGCCCGCGGCGCGCTCGCCGGTGCGCGCGGCAACTCCGGGGTGATCCTGTCGCAGGTGCTGCGCGGGCTGGCGGAGGCCGCCCAGGGCGCGCCCACGGCGTCCGGCG
>NZ_JBHTLK010000370.1:0-3990 GCF_042678885.1 Saccharothrix hoggarensis | reverse complement strand
GCGTCGGTGCGGCGACCGGCGCCGTCACCGGTGCCGGTGCCGGTGCCGGTGCCGCCGCGGGCGTCGGCGCGGCGGCGGGCGAGGCGGTCAGGGCGTGCGGGGCGGAGTAGGCCGGCACCTCGTAACGCGTCGGCGCCGGGGCCAACTGCGGGGTGTAGCGGTGGGACGGCGCGTAGGCGACCGGGTTGCCCGCCTCCAGCCGCGCGAAGTTCAGCAGCACGTCGCTGGCGTGCATGTGGCTGTGGCCGATGGCGATGCTGTGCTCGGTCACCGACGAGATGCCGGCGACGGCGAGGTCGCTCAGGCTGCCCTGGCGGGTCTCGTGCTCCAGCACGCCGCTGAGCCGTTCCGCCACGCGCAACTGGCTGTCGAGGTAGTCGCGGTGCATCGCCAGGTGCTCCCAGGCGACACCGGCCGCGCCCGCCACTGGCGCCGGGGCCGGTGCCTCGGTCGGCGTGAAGCGCACCGGGACCTCCGGGGCCGCGGCGTGCCCGTTGCCGTTCACGGCGTTGCCGTTGCCGTTGCCGTTCGCGTGTCCGTTCGCGTGTCCGTTGCCGGCGTGCACGCCGTTGCCGGACGAGTCGCCGTTGACGGCGGTCGTCCCGTTGGTCGCGTGAGCGCCGTTCACGCTCACGCCGTTGGTCGCGGGTGAACCGTTCACCTCGGCACCACCGTTCGTCGCGGGCGCGCCGCCGTTCGCGGGCGCGGTGGGGATGCGGTAACCGTTCTCGAGGGCGTCCTGGTACTCCCGGCGGCGGTGGGCCGGGACGTGGTTCACACCGGTCAACGCAACCCTCATTCCCTTGGTCTGCGCCGCTTCCGCCACGGGGGCGGTGAAGCGGTCTGGGGTGGTCAGGGGCAGGCCCAGCACGGTGAGCCGCGCCGCCAGCCGCTTGATCGACCGGTCGGAGTCCTTCGCCGGTCCCGCGTCGGCGGACAGCACGACCACGTCGGGGTCGTCGCCGAGGATGCGGCGGACCAGGCCCGCCAGCACGGTCTTGGGCCCGAACTCGACGAACACCCGGTACCCCGCGTCGTACATCTGCCGCACCCGCTCGGCGAACGCCACCGGCTTGCCGAGCTGGTCGACCAGGACGTCCCGGTTGTGCGCGACGTCCGCGCCGTAGGCGGCGCCCGACGTGTTCGCGTACACCTCGGCGACCGGTTCGCGCACCTCCACCGCCGACACCGCCTCGCGGAACGCGTCCACGGCGTGCGCGACGTACGGCGTGTGGAACGCGGCGGCCACCGGCAGCACCTGGGCGTCCAGACCGGACGCGCGCGCCGCCGCGACGAACGCCTCGACGGCCGCCGTGCCACCGCCGACCACGGTCTGGTGCGGCCCGTTCAGGTTGCACACCAGCACGTCCGGGTGCTGCGGCAGCAGCTCGGCCAACGCGTCCACGTCGGACCGGACGGCGGCCATCGAGCCGCGGTCGCCCGACTCGGGCGCCAGCGCCATCGCCTTGCCGCGGGCGGCGGCCAGCCGGTGGAACTCCTCCTCGGTCAGCGACCCGGCCGCCCACAACGCGGTCAGCTCGCCGAAGCTGTGCCCGAGCATGCCCTCGGCGCGGAAGCCCAGCGCGCTCAGGTACCGGAACTGCCCGGCGGACAGCGCGCCGATCGCGGGCTGCGCGTAGTCGGTGCGCCGCAACGCCTCTTCCTGCGCCCGCGACGTCTCCTTGTCGAACGCGGGCGGCGGGTACACGACCCGGCTCAGCGGTTCGGCGGGGTCGGACAGCAGGCTCGCCGCGTCCAGCGACTCCCGCAGCGGCGGCAGCGCCATCGCCGCCGAGGCGCCCATGCCGACGTACTGGCTGCCCTGCCCGGCGAACAGCGCCGCCACCCGGCCGGTCACCGCGGCGGAACGCCGGTAGTACGCGCCGCCGGGCAGCTCGAACGCCTCGACGTCGCCGTTCTCCCGCAGCCGCCGCACGGCGTCGGCCCGCAGCACGGCGAGCTCGTCGTCGTCACGGGACACCACGGCCAGCCGCGCGTGACCGGCGGGGACCTCGTCCGCCACCCCGCCGGGCGATGCCTCGACCACGTCGAGCAGGGACGCCACGTCGGGCGCGTGCCAGACGTGCACCCGGTTGGTCCGGTGGGTTACCCGCACGTCCTCGGCCGGGTACTCCTCCAGCACGCAGTGGAAGTTCGTGCCGCCGAACCCGAACGACGACACGGCCGCGCGCCGCGTCGGCCGGCGCGGCTCCACGAGCCACGGCACGGACCGGGTGTTGACGTAGAACGGCGAGTTGGGGAAGTCCACCGCCTCGCGGGGCTTGGTGACGTTGATGGTCGGCGGCAGCACCTTCTCGTGCAGCGCCATCGACACCTTGATCAGCGCCGCCGCGCCCGCCGCCGCCTTGGTGTGGCCGATCTGGGACTTCACGCTGCCCACGGCGGCGAACTGCTTCTCGTCCGACGCGCCCGCGTACACGTCCCGCAGCGCGGTCAGCTCGGTCAGGTCGCCCAGCGACGTGCCGGTGCCGTGGCACTCCACCAGCCCGACGGACTCCGGGCCGACGCCCGCGTCGACGTACGCGCGGTGCAGCGCCACGACCTGGCCCTCGCGGCGGGGCGCGTAAATGCTCTTGTACCGGCCGTCGCTGGACGACCCGATGCCGCGCAGCACCGAGTAGATCCGGTCGCCGTCGCGCTCGGCGTCCGCCAGCCGCTTCAGCGCGAGCATGCCGATGCCCTCGCCGATCAGCGTGCCGTCCGAGGCCTCGTCGAACGGCCGGATCACGCCGCTCTTCGACAGCGCGGGCGTCTTGCTGAAGCACAGGTACATCAGGATGGTGTTCTCGGCGTCGCACCCGCCCGTGATCATCACGTCGGCGCGGCCGGAGACCAGCTCGGCCGCGGCCATGTGCAGCGCGGCCAGGGACGACGCGCACGCCGCGTCCACCGTGCAGTTCGTGCCGCCGAAGTCGAACCGGTTGGCGATGCGTCCGGCGACGACGTTGCCGAGCATGCCGGGGAACGAGTTCTCCTCCCACGGCGCGAACGCCTTCACGAACTTCGCCGCGATCTCCTCGGCGTCCGTCTCGGACAGCCCGACGCTGCGCACGACCTCCTTCAGCACGGGCGTCTGCAACCGGGTCGCCAGCGGCTGGGTCAGCGAGTTCGCGCCGGTGATGCCGAGCACCACGCCGGTGCGGGACGGGTCGTAGCCGCCGTTGACGTCGGCGAGGGTCTGCTTGGCCACCACCAGGCTGAGGAGCTGCAGGACGTCGGTGACCTCCAGCGAGGTCGGCGGCAGGCCGAACTCCAGCGGGTCGAACTGCACGGTCGGGATGAAACCGCCGCGCTTGGCGTAGGTCTTGTCCGGCGCGCTGGGGTCGGGGTCGTAGTAGTCCTCGATCTTCCAGTGGGTCTCGGGGACGTCCTCGATCAGGTCCTGGGCGTCCACGACGTTGCCCCAGAACTCACGCAGGTCCCCGGAGCGCGGGTAGAGCGCGCCGAGACCCACAACGGCGATCGGCGTGTCGCCGAGGCGGTGGGCGGGCTGGTTCATGGCGGGGGTCTCCATGGCGGCAGGGTCGGCGGTGGGTCGGGCAGTCCGGTTCGGGTCGGGCAGTCCGTTCGGGTCGGGCAGTCCGGTTCGGGGTCGGAGGTCCGTTCGGTTCAGGTGGTTCGGGCGGGTCAGCGGGCCAGCGGGCTGGTGAGGTCCGCGAGCACGGCCAGCGCCTCCGGGTGGCGCAGCATCGAGTAGTGGTCCCCGGGGCACCGGGCGGTGGCGAGCAAGGGCGTCAGCGTGTCCCAGCCGAGCGGGTCCGCCGTGTCGAGCAGGCCGCGGTCCGGGCGCACCAGGACCACCGGCACGTCGACCGGCACGGCGGTGTGCGCGCGGGCCAGCGCGTTGTTGCGGCGCAGGCCGTCGGCGTAGGCGCGGAACACCTTGCGCAGCCCGGGCGCGGTGGTGCCCTCCCGGAGGGCGCCGGTGCGCAGCTCGGCGGCCAGCAGGTGGTCGAGCCCCGCGTCGTC
>NZ_JBHTLK010000369.1:0-3991 GCF_042678885.1 Saccharothrix hoggarensis | reverse complement strand
CGCGGCTCGGGCGGCGCGGATCGCTCCGGGCGGTGGTGGCGCGCCTCGGGCGGTGTGGGCCAGCGGTGCGGGTCAGGCGGCGTCGGCGGCGGCTTGGAGGGCGGCGATGTCGATCTTGCTCATGGTTCGGAGCGCGGCGCCCGCGGCGGCGGCCCTGGCCGGGTCCGGGTCGGCCAGGAGCTTGCTCAGGGCCGAGGGCACGACCTGCCACGAGAGGCCGTAGCGGTCCTTCAGCCAGCCGCACTGGCTCTCCTCGCCGCCGTCGGCGAGCAGCGCCTCCCACAGCTCGTCGACCTCGGCCTGGGTCTCCCGGTTGACGTGGATCGAGACGGCCTCCGTGAACCGGAAGTGCGGGCCCGCGTTCATGGCGGCGAACTGCTGCCCGTCGAGCTCGAACGTCACCACGAACGCCTTGCCGTCCGGCCCGTTCGTGACGCCGGTGACCTTGGAGTTCTCGATCACCGACGTGTAGAAGTTCGCGGCCTCCTCGGCCTGGTGGTCGAACCACAGGAAGGTGGAGATGTTCGACATGGTCGTGTCCTCTCGACTCGGTCGTGCTCGCTCTCTGCCCAGTGGACGGAGCCGACCCGAGCTCCTCGACATCACCGGCCAGAATTCTCCGAGGTTTTTCCGCGCCCGCCCGACGCCTGCCGTGCGTCGCCGTGCGCCAGGGTCCTGACCTGCCCAGCGAGTGGGAAGAACGCCTCCGGCACGCGGCCGGCTATGTACTGACGGTCACTTTCCGGTGTACCGTCCCGCCGAGCCTGGGAGCGCTCCCAGGCGTTTGTCGAGATGAGGAGGGGCTCAGTGAAGCGCTCCACCGCCGCACTAGCGGCTTGCGCGGTGGTCATCGGCACCGCGGCGACAGTCCTGCCCCAGGCCATGGCCGCCGCCCAGGGGTGCCGGGTGGACTACACCGTCACCAGCCAGTGGCAGGGCGGGTTCCAGGGGGCCGTCAAGCTCACGAACCTCGGTGACCAGGTCAGCGGGTGGTCCCTGACCATCGCGTTCCCGGCGGGCCAGCGGGTCACGCAGGGCTGGAACGCCACGTGGTCCCAGTCGGGCACCACGGCGACCGCGACCAACGTCGACTGGAACCGGACGCTGGGCACCGGCGCGTCGACGGACCTCGGGTTCGTCGGCTCCTGGACGGGCAGCAACCCCGTGCCCACGTCGTTCGCGCTGAACGGCGTCGCCTGCACCGGCTCGACCACGACGACGTCCACGACGTCCACCACGACCACGACGACGACCACGAACCCGCCGGTCGGCACCACCCCCGTCGCGATCAACGGCCAGCTGCGCGTCTGCGGCGTCTACCTGTGCAACCAGTACAACAAGCCGATCCAGCTGCGCGGCATGAGCACGCACGGCATCCAGTGGTTCGGCAAGTGCTACAACAACGCGTCGCTCGACGCGCTGGCGACGGACTGGAAGTCCGACCTGTTCCGCGTCGCGATGTACGTGCAGGAGCAGGGCTACGAGACCAACCCGAGCGGCTTCACCAGCCAGGTGAACTCGCTGGTCGACATGGCCGAGGCCCGCGGCATGTACGCGATCATCGACTTCCACACCCTCACGCCCGGCGACCCCAACTACAACCTGGAGCGCGCCAAGACGTTCTTCGCCTCCGTCGCCTCGCGCAACGCGGCGAAGAAGAACGTGATCTACGAGATCGCGAACGAGCCGAACGGCGTGAGCTGGGCCGCGATCAAGAACTACGCCGAGCAGGTCATCCCGGTCATCCGCGCGGCCGACCCCGACGCGGTCGTCCTGGTGGGCACCCGCGCCTGGTCGTCGCTGGGCGTCTCGGAGGGCTCGAACGAGACCGAGGTCATCAACAACCCGGTCAACGCGACCAACATCATGTACACGTTCCACTTCTACGCCGCCTCGCACAAGGACAACTACCGGGCGACGGTGAGCCGGGCGGCCGCCCGCCTGCCGCTGTTCGTCAGCGAGTTCGGCACGGTCACCGCCACCGGCGGCGGCGCGTACGACCAGGCGAGCACCGCGGCCTGGCTGAACCTGCTCGACCAGCTCAAGATCGGGTACGCCAACTGGACGTACTCCGACGCGAACGAGAGCAGCGCGGCGTTCCGGCCGGGCACCTGCAACGGCAGCACCTACACCGGCAGCAGCGTCCTGACCGACTCCGGCGCGTACATCAAGAGCCGGATCAGCACCCCGGACAGCTTCCCGACCAGCTGACCGGGAACCGCGAAACGGGGCCCCGCCGACTCACGGCGGGGCCCCACCCGTTCGTGGAGCCGGCAGCCAGGGCGTTGTCCGGCGCGGTCGTGCGGTGCGGCGTTGTGCGGTGCGGCGTTGTGCGGCGGAGTCGTGCGGGTCAGGGGGCGGTTCGGCCTTCTCCGGCGGGCTGTCGGCGGATCGTGACGAGCTCGCTGGCGTCCTCGTCGCGCAGGCGCCGGAGTATCGACGCGCCTATCCGCTCCGCCTGCGCCTTCGCCAGCTCCGCTTTCACCCCGGCGAACAGGTCGTCCACGGTGACGCGCCACAGGTCCCACCAGCGGGTGAAATGCGTGGTCGTCAACGGGGCGCGCTCGTTCAAGGCGAGGTGCACGCGCAACGCGTTCCGGCGATAGGCGCCGGTGCGGAACAGCACCGTTTCCCAGAAGTCCGCCATGACCGGCAGGTGCTCCGCCAGGTCCATCCGCGCGACGTCGCGGAACACCGGCCCGAGCAGGTCGTCGGCGAAGGCGCGGCGGTAGAACTCCGTTACCAGGCCTACGACGTCGTCCCGATCGGCCAGGTCGCGCGGCGGGCGGTCCGTCACCGGGCGCCACCGGGCGGCGCGACGCGGTGCGGCCGGGCGAAGTGCATGGTCAGACGGTAGCAAAACGGCTCGGCGGGGCCGTCGCGCGGCTCGCCGGAGTGGTTTGGACGATTGCGCGGGAATACGCCGGCGCTGATTCGCGTCCGCGTGGAATCACCGAGGTCGCGCCGGTTCCGGTAATACACCATTCACGAATGCGGAGCGCCGGGCGACCGCGCCGGCCGTCCGCTATCCCGTGATAACCTGACGTGGTCGAGGGCGACGGCGTAAAAGCAGTGTGAATCCGCGTTCGTGGCGGGCGCATTGTTTGTGTGCCTACACCACCGGCGGAAGGCGGGCAATAGCCCAACCGGACTCGCATTCCAGGCGCATTGGACGGAAATGGTGATGAGCGCCACTGTTCCCGTCACCGTCGAACTGCTCGGCCCGGCGCGGGCGTGGCGGGGTGGCGCGGAGGTGGACCTCGGCACGGCTCGCCGCCGTGCGGTGTTCGCGCTGCTGGCCCTGCGCGCCAACCAGGTCGTGTCCAAGGACGAGTTGGTCGACGGCGTCTGGGGCGACGCGCCGCCGTCCACGGCCGAGGCGAGCCTCTACACGTACGTGTCCGGGCTGCGGCGCGCGCTGGAACCCACGAGGTCGAAGCGGTCGGCGGCCGTGGTGCTGGTGTCGGCCGGCTCGGGGTACTCGCTGCGGCTGCCCGTCGACGGGCTCGACGTGGACCGGTTCGAGCGGCACCGCTCCCTGGCCGCGACGCTGGCCGAGGTCGACCCGGAGGGCGCCCTGGCCGAGCTGGACCGGGCGCGGGCGCTGTGGCGCGGCGAGCCGCTGTTCGGGGTGCCCGGCCCGTTCGCCGAGGCGCAACGCGCGCGCCTGCGCGAGCTGTGGCTCGCGGTCGCGGAACGGCGGGCGGAGCTGGCCATCACCCTGGGCCGGCACGCCGACGTGGTCGCGGACCTCTCCGCGCTGGCCGGCGCGCACCCGTTGCGCGAGGACCTGCGCGCGTTGCTGATCACGGCCCTGCACCGCGCGGGCAGGCAGGCCGAGGCGTTGGAGGTCTTCGAGGACGCGCGGCGCGTGCTGGTGGAGCGGCTGGGCATCGAACCGGGCGCGGCGCTGCGGGACGCCCACCGGCGGGTGCTCGCGCACGATCCCGGAGGCGACCCCCTGCCCGACCGCCTGCCCGACCCCGTGCCG
>NZ_JBHTLK010000368.1:0-4017 GCF_042678885.1 Saccharothrix hoggarensis | reverse complement strand
CCCGGCGGACGGCGTCCGGCGCGACCGGCTCCGCCGTGAACGACCGGACGGACCGGCGCACCAGCACCGCCTCCGCCCGCCCCTGCGCCACCGCCTCCGCGGTGCCCAGCCGGAACAGGTCGTCCTCGACCGGCCGGGCCAGGTCACGGGCGGTCGAACCGTCGTCGGCCACCGGCAGGCCGCGCACCACGGCCACCGGCACCGCGCCGAGCTTGCCCTTCACCAGGTCGGCCGCCGCGGCGATCTCGTCGGCCACGGCCACCTCGGTCACCACCAGCGGGTTGCCCTGCCGGTCCACCGAGCCGGCGTACCGGTGCAGCACGGCCAGCCCGGACGCGCCGATCGCGGCGTCCGTCTGGCCGACCCGCCACGCCCGGCCCATCGTGTCCGTCACGACGACCGCGACCGCGACGCCCAGCCGCGACGCCAACGCCGCGCGCAGCGCCGCCGCCGACCCGTCCGGGTCGACCGGGAGCAGCGCGATCTCGTCGCCGGCGACGTTCGACGCGTCCACCCCGGACGCCGCCTGCACGATCCCCAGCTTGTTCTCGGTGATCAGCGTGCGGCCGCGCCGCGCCAGCACGCGCACCGCCTCGGCCCGCACCCACTCCCGCCGGACGGCGTCACGCGCCTCCGGGTCGGCGGGCACCGACACCAACCGACCTTCCACTTTGGACAGGACCTTGGACGTCACCACGACGACGTCGCCGTCGCGCAGCCACGGCGCGGCCGACGCGATCGCCTCCGCCAGGTCGTCGCCGGGCCGGAACTCCGGCAGCCCCGCCACCGGCAGCACCGTGATGCCCGAAGTCGAGGCGTGGTCAGCCAACGTCGACCCCGGCGAGTTCCAGCGCGGCACGCGCCATCGCCGCCGTCGCGTCCACATCGGACATCAGCAGCGGCACCGCGCGCACGGCGACGCCCGGCACGTCGCAGCGGTCGCCGGTGTGCACGAGCCAGCCGTCCAGCACGCCGCCCCGCGACGTGCGGCGCGACCCGTAGTACCGGCCGACGGCCTCGGCGGAGGTCTCCACGCCGATCGCCGTCAGGCACGCGTCCGCCATCCCGCGCAGCGGCTTGCCGCCCACGATCGGGGACAGGCCCACCACGCCGGCTTCGGTCTTGCGCAGCGCGTCCCGCACCCCCGGCACGCCGAGGATCGTGTTCACGCTCACCACGGGGTTGGACGGCGCGATCAGCACCGCGTCGGCCTCCTGCAGCGCGTCGAGCACGCCCGGCGCGGGCGTCGCCGTCTCCACGCCGACCGACGCGAACGAGCGCGCGGGCAGCTGGGCGCGGTGCTTGACCCACCACTCCTGGAAGTGGATCGCCCGCTCGCCCTCCTCGGTCGTCACGACGACGTGGGTCTCCACCCGGTCGTCCGACATGGGCAGCAGCCGCACGCCGGGCTCCCAGCGGTGGCACAGCGCCTCCGTGACCGCCGACAGCGGGTAGCCCGCGCGCAGCATCCGGGTCCGCACCAGGTGCGTCGCGATGTCCCGGTCGCCGAGGCCGAACCACGTCGGGTCCGCGCCGTACGCGGCCAGCTCCTCCTTCACCGCCCACGACTCGCCCGCACGGCCCCAGCCGCGCTCGACGTCGATCCCGCCACCCAGGGTGTACATGCAGGTGTCCAGGTCGGGACAGATCCGCAACCCGTGCATCCACACGTCGTCACCCGTGTTCACCACGGCGGTGATCTCGTGCTCCGGACCGTCCAGGAGGCTCTTCAGCCCCACCAGGAACCGCGCCCCGCCAACCCCGCCCACCAGTACGACGACCTTCACGGGTCGCCATCCTTGCACGGGGCCCGGACGCGCTGAATCCAGCGCCGGAACGGGTCGCCGCCGGACGGGTCAGCGCCAGAACATGAACGTGCCCTGCCCCATCCCGGCCAGCATCCGGTTGCCGCCGACCAGCTCGAACACCCCGTACGCCGCGTCGAAGAACAGCCGGGCGATCGTCGGGAACCCGATCAGGACGGCGAACAGCACGAACGGCGCCCACTGCCGCGCCTTCGCGCCGAACTGCCGGGCCGAGTACGACAGGTACGGCTCGATCGCGCCCCAGCCGTCGAGGCCGGGGATCGGCAGGATGTTCAGGACGAAAGCGAGGATCTGGAGCAGCGCGAGGTACGACAGCGCGGCGGCGAGGCCGACCGGGGGCGTGAACAGGATCACGGACAACGCCAGCAGCAAGCCGAGCGCCAGGTTGCTCAACGGGCCCGCGAGTGACACGAAAGATTCGACGCGCTTGTCGCGCAACGCGTGGTGGTTGATCCACACCGCGCCGCCGGGCAGCGGGATTCCGCCGAATGCCAGGAGCACCAACGGCAGCACGATGCTCAACACGGGATCGGTGTACCGGCGGATGTCGAGCGTCAGGTAACCCTTCGCCTTCACCGCGTAGTCACCGCCGCGGTACGCCACGATCGCGTGACCGAACTCGTGCAGGCACAGCGAAACCGCCCAGCCGCCCAGCACGAACAAGACCATCCCGCCGATCAGGGCGGCTTCGGACTCGTCGAAGAGGGTCAACACGGCGCCTGCCACCGTCACCGCGAGCAGGCTGAGGAACAGTGGACTCGGACGCACCGCTGATCGCTTCACCCTTCCAGTGTGGCCTCCCCGATCCGGACCGTCACCGGAGCGTCCTCGCCCGTCCTTGGGCCATCCGCGCGCCGGTTGTCGCGCCGCGCACCTCCTCAATCACCGTCTGTGCTGCTAGTCAAGGGTTTTCGGGCCATTGGCGGGAATATCCCCCGACCTGTGGACTCGGCTTGACCGCGTGTTGTGACACAGGTGTAATCACATCGGTGTCATTCGTCGTTGTGGGGACGGCGAGTGGTGTCCGCCAACCGGGGAGAGCGGAAGGCGAGGAGGCGGACGGTATGCAGGAATTCGACGGGGGTCGCATCGTGGACGGGGACGTCCCGGCACAGGAGCCGGTCGTGCTCGACCTGTTCGACGCGACCGATGAGCAGGACTGGCAGGAGCGCGCCCTGTGCGCGCAGACCGACCCCGAGGCGTTCTTCCCGGAGAAGGGCGGCTCGACCAGGGAGGCCAAGCGGATCTGCCTCGGTTGCGAGGTGCGCTCGGAATGCCTGGAGTACGCCCTGCAGCACGACGAGCGCTTCGGCATTTGGGGCGGCCTGTCCGAACGCGAGCGGAGGAAGCTCAAAAAGCGCGCGGTGTGATCGCTCGCGCGGTCGCTCTGGCTTACCGTGGTCGTCCCACGGGCAGTCGGAGCATCTGAGGAGCGGCACTTGACGAGCGGGGCCACTCCGCGGCTGCGCACCGCGCCGGTGTTGGCGGTGCTGGTCTGCCACGACGGCGACCGCTGGCTGGGCACGGCGCTGTCCGCGCTGCGCCGCCAGCAGCCACGACCGCGGCACGTGATCGCCGTCGACACGGGTTCCGTGGACGGCACCGCGAAGGTGCTCCAGGACGCGTCCACCGGCCCCGATCGGGTGATCGACGGCGTCCTGACGTTGCCGCGCGGCACGGGTTTCGGCGCGGCGGTGCACGCGGCCGTCGAGCACGCCGTGTCGCGCTGGGGTGATCCGGGCGCGTGGCTGTGGCTGCTGCACGACGACTGCGCCCCCGAACCCGACTGCCTGTCCGCGCTGCTGACCGCGGCCGACGTCTCGCCCTCGGCGGCGGTGCTGGGTCCGCTGAGCCTGGACTGGGCCGATCCGCGGCTCGTCGTGGAGGCGGGCCTGTCGACCGACGCGTCCGGCCACCGGCAGACCGGCATGGGCCGGGTCGAGCTGGCCGGGTCGTTCGAGCAGAGCACCGAGGCGTTGGCGGTGCCGTCGGCCGGGTCGCTGATCCGCCGCGCGGTCTGGGAATCGCTCGGCGGGTACGACCGGTCGATGCCGTTGCTGCGCGACGACATCGACTTCGGCTGGCGCGCCAACCTCGCGGGCCACCTCGTGCTGTCCGTGCCGGTGGCGCGGATGCGGCACGCGCGCGCGGCCGGTCGGGGAGCGCGGCGGCTGGACGCGGCGGCGGCCCG
>NZ_JBHTLK010000367.1:0-4036 GCF_042678885.1 Saccharothrix hoggarensis | reverse complement strand
GGGGTGGCGGCCGTCCGCGCGCCGCGGCGCGCCGCATGCCCGACACCGCGGCCGCACTGCCGCCGTTCAGCCGCCGCAGGGCTGCCGAAGTGGGCATTGACGTGGTCGCACCGTGCTCGTAGCCTGCCCGGAAAGCGCTTTCCGCTGTGACGCGCACAACCCTTCCCCGAGTGGTCGAGACCGGAGGATCCGAATGGGTGCAGTGAAACGTTTCAGAAGTCTCACCACGACGGTCGTGGCACTGCTGGCCGTCGCCTCGGCGGCGGCGTGCGGAAGCGACGCCGGTGGCGGCGACGAGACGGCGGCCGGGCCCGCCACCCTGCGGTACTCCTGGTGGGGCAACGCCGAGCGCGCTGAACTGATGCAGAAGGCGATAGACCTCTTCCAGCAGAAGAACCCGGAGATCAAGGTCACCCCGAGCTTCCAGGAGTTCGAGGCGTACTGGCAGAAGATGGCCACGGAGACCGCCGGCGGCAACGCGCCCGACGTGATGCAGATGGACTTCGCGTACCTGCGCGAGTACTCCGACCGCAACGCCCTCTACGACCTGAAGAAGCAGGAGGGCAAGAACCTCGACCTCGGCGACCTGCTTCCGGGGCTGAAGGGCGCGGGCGAGATCGACGGCAGCCTGTACGGCGTGCCGGTCGGCGGCAACACCTGGGGCTACATCTACAACCCGGCGCTGTTCGCCCAGGCGGGCGTCGAGGAGCCCAAGGAGAGCTGGACCTGGGACGACTACCGCGCGGCCATGACCACGATCGCGCAGAAGACCGGCGTCCACGGCGGCGGCAACTACATCGGCAGCTACTACAACCTGGAGCTGCAGCTGCGCCAGGAGGGCAAGTCGCTCTACACGGAGGACGGCAAGCTCGGCTTCGACAAGGCGCGGCTGGCCGACTTCCTCAAGGAGGGCAAGACCCTGGCGGAGGCCGGCGCCGTCCTGCCGATCGAGAAGGGCGTGCAGATCAAGCCGTCGCACCCGCTGGAGCTGGACCTGGTGGCCGGCGACCTGGGCTGGGACAACTTCATGGCCCGCTACGACAAGGGCGCCAAGGCGGAGCTGAAGCTCGGTCCCGTGCCGAGCGACAAGTCGGACGCGAAGGGCCAGTACCTGAAGCCGGCCATGCTGCTGAGCGTGTCGCAGAAGTCCGAGCACCCGGCGGCGGCGGCCAAGCTGGTCTCGTTCATGGTCAACGACCCGGAGGTCGGCAAGATCTTCGGCGCGAACCGGGGCCTGCCGCCCACCAACGCGCAGCGCTCCGCCGCGCAGCTCGAAGGGCCCCTCGCCGCCGTGGCGGCGTACGAGGAGCAGCTGAAGGACAAGTTCGGCAAGACGCCGCCCGCGCCGCCGAAGGGCGCCGGCACGTTGGAGCAGGCGTTCATCCGGATCACCGAGGAGCTCCAGTACGGCCGGATCTCGGTGGACGAGGCGGTCGACCAGTTCTTCACCGAGGCCGAAGAGACCCTCGGGTCGTGAGCAGGACGACGATCACGCCGGTTCGCGCCGGCGAGGCGCAGGCCGAGGAGCGGACGGGTCCGCGCAAGCGGGCCCGCCTGCCCGGTGACGGCCTGGCGGGCTACCTGTTCCTGTCGCCGTGGATCATCGGGATCGTCCTGCTGACCCTCGGGCCGATGGTGACGTCGCTGTACCTGTCGTTCACCGACTACGACCTGTTCAACACCCCGCGGTGGATCGGGCTGGAGAACTACGAGCGGATGTTCTCCGACGCCCGCTGGCTGCGGTCGGTGGAGGTGACGGCGCTGTACGTGGCGCTGGCCGTGCCGATCAAGCTGGTGGCGGCGCTCGCCGTCGCCATGCTGCTCAACAGCAAGCGCCGGGGGCAGGGCTTCTACCGGGCGGCGTTCTACGGGCCGTCGCTCATCGGCGGCAGCGTCAGCGTCGCCATCGTGTGGAAGATGATGTTCAGCGACGACTCGGTGGTCGACCAGCTGCTGCTGGGCGTCGGCATCGACACCGGCGGCTGGGCGGGCAACCCCGACTTCTCGCTGATGATGCTGGTGCTGCTGGCCGCGTGGCAGCTCGGCGCGCCGATGGTGATCTTCCTGGCCGGGTTGAAGCAGGTGCCGCGCGAGCTGTACGAGGCCGCCGAGGTGGACGGGGCCGGCCCGTGGCGGCGGTTCCGGTCGATCACGCTGCCGATGATCTCGCCGGTGCTGTTCTTCAACCTGCTGCTGGAGACGATCAACGCGTTCCAGGTGTTCACGTCGGCGTACGTGGTCGGCGGCCCGAACGGCCAGCCGGCGGGCAGCACGCTGTTCTACACGATCTACCTGTTCGACCGCGGGTTCGGCGACTACCAGATGGGCTACGCGTCGGCGATGGCGTGGATGCTGCTGCTCGGCGTCGGGCTCGTGACGGTGTTCCTCTTCCGCACCGCGCGCGGGTGGGTCCACTACACGGGCGACTCGGGGAGCAGGCGATGAAGCGGCAGCTGTCGAGGGTGGCGTGGCACGTCGGCGTGCTGGTCCTGCTGGCCGTCGTGCTCTACCCGATCGTGTGGGTCGCGGCGGCCACGTTCAAGCCGTCCGAGGCGATCGTCGGCAGCCTGCGGCTGCTGCCGGAGACGGTGACCACGGCGAACTACGAGCGGGTGTTCGACGGTGTGGTCGGCATCGGCGTCGGCCGGTTCTTCCTCAACTCCGCCGTGCTGGCGGTGCTGTCGGTGATCGGCACGGTGGCGTCGTCGGCGCTGGCGGCCTACGCGTTCGGCCGGCTGCGGTTCCGGGGGCGGACGGTGATGTTCGGGATCATGATCTCGACGCTGCTGCTGCCGTTCCACGTGTTGATCATCCCGCAGTACATCGTGTTCCAGAACCTCGACCTGGTCGACACCTACGTGCCGCTGCTGGCGGGCAAGTTCCTGGCCACGGAGGCGTTCTTCGTGTTCCTCATGGTGCAGTTCATCCGGCAGCTGCCGCACGAGCTGGACGAGTCGGCCAAGATCGACGGGGCGAACCACTGGCGGGTGTTCTGGGACATCATCCTGCCGCTGTGCCGTCCGGCGCTGATCACCACGGCGATCTTCACGTTCATCTGGAGCTGGAACGACTTCTTCGGCCCGCTGATCTACCTCAGCACGCCGGACAAGTACCCGTTGCCGCTGGCGCTGCAGCTGTTCATCGACGAGTCGACGGGATCGGACTTCGGCGCGCTGATGGCGATGTCGATGCTGGCGCTGGTGCCGGTGATCCTGTTCTTCCTGTTCTTCCAGCGCTTCCTGGTGGAGGGCGTGTCGACGTCGGGGTTGAAGGGATGAGGCGGTTCGCGTTGTTCGGCGAGTGCCTGACGGCGGGGCTGCTCGTCCTGGTCGCGGCGCTGCCGGTGGTGACGCTGCTGCCGGCGCTCGCGGCCGGGTGCGCGCACATCAAGGCTCACGTCGACGGCGAGACCACCTCGCTGCGGTCGTTCTTCGAGCGGGTGCGGGCGGCGCTGCCCGGCGGGTGGCAGCTGTCGCTGGCGGTCATCGGGTGCTTCGCCGTGCTGGCGGTGGACGTGGTGCTGCTGCGGTCGCGGGTCGCCGGCGGCGGGTTCGTGGCCGCGGTGTGCGGTGTGGCGGCGGTCGGCCTCGCGGTGGTCGTGCTGCGGGCCGCGGCGGCGTGGTCGCCGGACGCGCGGTGGGCGGACCTGGCGCGCTCGGCCCCACGTCGGGCCGTCGCCGACTTCGGCGGGTCGTTGCTGTTGGTGATGTCGTTCGGGGTGCTGCTGGTGGTGACCTGGCAGCTCCCGCCGTTGCTGCTGCCGATGCTCGGGTGCGTCCTGATGGCGGCGGTGGCGGTGGACCGGCGTTCGGGGCGGGTCGGTCAGGAGCTCTCGCGCAGCACGAGCGTCGACGGGTAGGCGGTCGACGGGTCGGCGCGGCGGCGGTCGAGGACCGCGGTGGCGGCGCCGGCCGCGATGTCCTCGACCGGGTTGGTGGTCGTGGTCAGCGCCGGGCGGCTGAGGGCGGCGAAGTCGATGTCGTCGAAGCCCGCGACGGCGACGTCGCCCGGCACGTCCACGCCCGCGCGGCGCAGG
>NZ_JBHTLK010000366.1:0-4056 GCF_042678885.1 Saccharothrix hoggarensis | reverse complement strand
CCTCGCCGTCCTGCGCGCCCTCGCCGACGCCGCCGACGAGGTCGACCGGACCGCGGCGATGGCGAGCTTCACCGCCGCGGACGGCGAGGCGCACCGGCGGGCCGTGGCGCGGCACGACGAGCTGCGCCGACAACTGGACGACGTGCTGGAGGAGGCCCGGCTGTTGGAGCGCGACCACCGCGCGGAGGCGAGGCGGGTCGCCGAACGGCTGCGCGCCGAGGAGCCGTCGACCGCGATCGCCGACACGCTGACGGGCCTGTCGTCCCTCACCGCCGAGCTGGCGTCCGTGCTGCTCGGCCCACCCCGGCAGGCGTCCACCAGGGGCGCGGCGGCGGCGTTCCGGGCGGGCCTGGGGTGAGACTCGCTCCCGTGCCGGGGGTGACCCCGGTGGCACTAGGCACGCCTGAGCGCACCGCGGCGGAACTCCTCGCCGTGCTGCGGCGGCTGAAGGGCACCCACGACCCGGGGCTGGAGGTGTCCGCCACGCAGGCCGCGGAGCTGGCGCACCGGCACGGCGCGGGCCTGCTGGCCGTGGTCGAGCACCCGGACGCCGACCCGGCGCTCCTGCTGGCGGGCGTGGTGCCGGTCGACCGGCCGACCGACCCCGGCGAGCTGGGCTTCCACCTCGACGGCCCGGAGATCCGCGACGTCACCACGGGCGAGACGGCGACCGGCTACCCGGTGGTGATCGTGGAACGCGTCCCGGTGACCGGGCCGGGCGCCCAGCTGCAGGTCGTGGTGACCGATCCGGACCACCCGCGGATCGCCGTGTTCACGCTGCACTCGCCGACCGGGCGCGGCTGGCTCGACGTGTCGGGCGTCGCGGGCCGGTTCGTGTCCGGGATGGTGTTCAGCGACCTCGGAACTCGCTCGGCGTCCGCCCGACGACCTGACGGAACGTCCGGGAGAAGTGCGCGGCGCTGACGAAACCGCAGTCCTTCGCGATCTCCCCGATGCCCCGCGCGGCCTTCGCCGGATCGGCCAGCAACGCCTTCGCCCGGTCGATCCGCAGGCCGCGGATGCGCTCGGACACGCCCTGCCCGTCGTCGAACAGCTGGTAGAGGCGGCGTCGGGAGATGAACAGCGCCTCGGCGACCCGGTCGGCGCTCAACGTCGGGTCCGCCAGGTGCTCGCGCATGTACTCCAACGCCTCGCGCCGCCGTGCCGCCATCGACCCGACCCGCGCCAGCTCGGCCCGCAACGCGCTGCGCAGCACCAGTTCGGCCAGGCCGAGCAGGTGGTGCGCCGAGCCGTGCGGGTCGAGCACGGGCGCCGCGGCGAGCACGTGCGCCACCGCGCCGGAGACCAGCGACCGCAGCGCCGCGTCGACCGGAACCGGCTGGAACATCAGCGGCTTCAGCTCGCCGAACCCGACCGTCAGCCGGGCCTCCGCGACGGTCAGCACCACCACGCCCACCGGCAGGACGTGCAGCGAGCAGTCGGGAAACCGAAGCGCGGTCCCGGCGCCGGGCACGTCGTCGGGCACGGCGCAGCGCAGCACCAGCTGGAGGTGCTCCGGCGTGGCCGCACCCCCGCTGAGCCCGGCTTTGGCCGCCGCCGCGCCGGAAGCCCGCACGGTGAGGAACCCGTCGGTGACGTCCACGGTCGGCAGCCTAGCCGGCGGACCGCGCCGACCCGCCCTCGTCGGCGGCCGGCACGCGCTACCTTTCGGCACATGGCGCGACGTTCGGCGACCGCGGTCGTCCTGTCCCACCTGGAGTTCGACCTGCTGTGGGAGGACCTGGGCACCGGCGAGCCGCCGTACCCGCTGGAGGTGCCGTCGCACGGCGAGACGGTGGCCGACCGGGACGCGCTGGGCGCGGAGGTGCTGCGCTCGCTGACCGAGGCGGGCCTGGCCGACGGCGACGACGTCTCACCGGAGCTGGAAGACCTCTTCGGCCTCCTCTCGCACGGCGTGGTCTCCGTGGACGCCCTGGTGTTCCGCCCGCAACCGTGGCGGGTGCTCGCCACCGCCCGCGGCCGGCGCGGCGTGCTCGCCGTCCTCAACGACCGCGAGGTGGCGCTGGAACCCATCACCGACGTGACGGCGGCGATCACGCGGGTCATCGGCGACGCGCCGGCCGGTCCCGGCGAGCAGCTGCGCCTGCCGCGGTCGGTGTTCTCGGCCGCCGTGGACGCGTACGCGACGTCCGGTCACGGCGCGATGGAGCGCACCCTGGCGCAGGCGGGCATCACCGGCCGCGCCACCAGGGCGATCACCACGCTCGTGGACTCGCCGCGCCAGGCGACCGGCCAGCTCGCCGCCACCGGGCCCGCCGGCCGGTCCCGCGTGCTCAGCTGGACCGACACCAGTGCGGGCCGGTACGCGTTGACCACCGAGCGGTCGTTCGGCACCGAGTGGGTCCACCTGTCCCCGGCCGACACCGCGTGGCTGACGCGGCACGTGTCCGCGCTGCTGGCCGGCTCCGACTGAGGTCGGTTCGCCCAAAACCCGGAGCGACCCACGTCACACTCGCTAGCCTGCGAGTGGACCGAGGGGGAACCGGATGAGTGATTTCCAGACCGATCTGGCCGACCTGGAGAACGGCCTCCGCCACAACATCGTGCCGGCGGTGGAGCGCTTCACCCGCCTGGTGGAGGACGTCGAGAAGATCGAAGACCACCACCCGGCCGCGCTGATGGGCGGCGGCCTCATGCCCGGCGCCCTGGCGCTCGTCCCGCTGTACGCGGCGGCGAGCACCGCGCTGGTGGAGAGCCAGCGCGCGGCCGTGCGGTCGCTGGAGGAGTTCCGCGAGGCGCTGGAAGACGTCGTGCGCACCTACCGCTCGGTCGAGGAGGCCAACGCGGACGGGTTCCGGGGGCGGCCGTGAGCGGGAGCGTCTTCGAGTACGACCTGGACCCGGCGTTCACCGAGGCGCAGCGGGGCCTCTACCCCCTGCTCGTCGTGCTGCACGGCTGGGTGTCGTACCTGGCCGTCGAGTCGGCCGACCCGATGGAACGGCAGCGGCAGGTGCTCCAAGGGCTGCCGGTGCCGGGCGTGGCGTACGAGGACTTCTTCCGGGTGCCCATGCTGCTCACCGGCCAGCCGCTGGACGAGATCGGCGCGGTGTACGAGGCGCTGGTGCGCAACAGCCGCGAGATCGACAACGGCATGGAGGAGTTCCAGGTCGGCTGCGCCAACGCCTTCCGCAACTGGACCGGCTCGGCGCAGGAGGCGTGCGCCAAGTACGGCGGCGCGCTCATGGACTACGTCAACGACGAGCGCGACGCGGCGGAGAGGCTGGCCGCCGTGCTGCTCGCGTACGGCGGCATCGTCAAGTCGGCCCGCGACGACTGGCTGAGGCTCGCCGACCAGTTCGTCGACGCCCTGCGCCAGAAGGTGGAGGACGACCGCGCGTCCAACCAGAAGATCCTGTTCACGGCGATCGGCGCGCTCGCGGGCGCGGCGCTCGCGATCGTCACCGCGCCGGTCGGCGGCATCGGCGGGACGTTCGTCGCGGCGGTGGGCGGCGCGATCGCCGACGTGGGCGCGGAGGCGGCGAAGGAGTCGCTGGAGGGCGAGGAGTTCGCCGACATCGCCCACCGGTACCTGGCGGCGTGCCGCGAGTTCGAGGACCGCCTCACGCGGGCGATCAAGACCGAGGTCGCCGACAAGCTCTCCGACCTGAACCAGGTGCGGCCCGCGCCGCCGTCGTCGCCGCTGGACGTGGGCACGTTCGACCACAACCCCAAGGGGTACCTGGAACCCGAGCACACCACGCCCGGCGTCGAGCGGTGGCTGGACGAGAAGGAGGAGCGGGCGCGGGAGGCCGGACCGTCGACCATCTCGGCCCGACTGGGCTGATGTCCGGCTTCGAGGACGAGTTCCGCGAGCAGCAGGTGCGCGCGCTGCGGCGGAACTCGGCGAAGGTCATGGCGGAGGCGGTGGCCCGGTCGCGCGAGATCACCGGCACGGCGACGTCGCCCGACGGGTCGGTCCGGGCCGTGGTCGACTCGACGGGGATGCTGACGTCGCTGGAACTGGGGCCGGCGCGGCGCGACCACGCGGCGTTGGCCGCGCAGGTCACCGCCGCCGTCCAGCGGGCCGCCGCGCGG
>NZ_JBHTLK010000365.1:0-4074 GCF_042678885.1 Saccharothrix hoggarensis | reverse complement strand
AGCGGCAGGCGAGCCACAACCCGGCGCCCCCGGCCCGTCCGGGCGGCGCGCGGAGGCCCGCCGCCGGCCCGTTGAAGAGCAAGCGGTCCGCCGTCGTGACGGCGCTCGCCATCGCGGGCGCGGCCGTGGTGGGCATCCTGCTGGCGAGCGTGCTGTCCAACGGCGGCGGCTCCGACGGCCAGGCGCAGGACCTCACGACGACGACCACGGCGCAGGCCGCGGGCGGCGAGCCGTCGACGTCGTCGACGAAGAGGACGAGCATCGCGCCGCCCAAGGTCACCGGCGAGCCGACGGCGCAGCAGCAGGAGCAGGCGATCCGCGACTACTTCGCCCTGCTGCCGGACGGCGTGGACGAGGGCTTCAGCCGGCTGACCGCCGACATGCAGGCGGCGGCCGGGGGCCCCGACGGCTACGCGGGCTGGTGGAAGCTCGTGAAGTCGGTCGAGGTGACCGGTATGAGGGTGAACGAGTCGTTCGCCTACGAGGTCGACCTCACGTTCACGATGAAGGACGGCACGGTGAGCCGTGAGCGCAAGCTCGTCGTCCTGAAGTGGGACCACGACAGCCTGCTGATCTCCAAGGAGCAGCTGCTCGCCAAGGCGTAGGCCCGCGCCCGTTGGCCGCCGGTCAGGCGGTCGGCCCGGTCGGCCCGGTCAGGCGGTCGCGGCGGCCTTCAGCGCGTCCAGCAGGCTGGTCACGGCGGGCGAGCCGACGCCATCCTCCCGGATCGCGGCGCAGATGGTCCTGGTCGGCTCGGGGCGGCGCAGCTTGCGGATCACCACGCCGGGGTGGACGACGCCGAGGCTGAGCTTGGGCACGATCGTCACGCCGAGGCCGGCCGCGACGAAGCCCTGGGCGGTCGGGTAGTCGTCCGCCTCGACCACGACGTTGGGCGCGAACCCGGCGCCCGCGCAGGCGTCGACCACGATGTCGCGGCACGGCCCGGGTGGCGTCACGGCGTCCACCCACTGCTCGTCCGCCAGGTCGGCGAGGTCCACGACGCGCTTGCGGGTCAGCTCGTGGCCGCGCGGCAGCACGGCGAGGTACGGGTCGTCGAGCAGGTGCACGACGTGCACGCCGCGCGGCGGCTCGGTGTCCCGGTGGTGCACGACGATGGCCACGTCGGCGCGGCCCGCCTCGACCTCGACCATCGGGTCGTCCGGCTCGGTGAGCTTGAGGTCGAGCTGGACGTCGGCGTGCCCGGCCCGGAACGCGGCCACGGCGGGCGGCACGAGGGCCGCGCCCGCGGTGGCGAAGTAGCGCACGCGCAGCCGTCCGGTGCGGCCGGCGCGGAGGTCGGCAAGCGCCGCCTCGGCCTCGACCAGCCGGTCGGTGATGTGCGCGGCGTGCTCGGTGAGCACCCGGCCCGCGACGGTCGGCCGCACGCCCCGCCCGACGCGGTCCAGCAGGGGCAGCCCGGCCTGCCGTTCGAGGGCCGCGACCTGCTGGCTGACGGCCGAGGGCGTGTACCCGAGGTTCACCGCGGCGGCGGTGATGGAGCCGGTGGTGACCACGGCCCGCAGCACCTGCATGCGTCGCACGTCCAACATGACGCCACCTTACAGCTGTGCTTAAAGGTCGTGCAGTTGATTTCACTTGTGCTGATGCTTCGCATCGCGCAAGGTATGCCCGTGAACAAGCCTGGCACGCTGATCAGGATGGGTGTCCTGGCCCTGCTCTGGGGTTCCAGCTTCCTGTGGATCAAGATCGCCCTGACCGGCCTCTCGCCGATCCAGATCACGCTCGTCCGCACCGTCCTGGGCGCGACGGTGCTGGTCGTGCTCGTGTACGGGAACAAGCAGCGGCTGCCCCGCGACCGGACGTCCTGGCTGCACCTCGGCTTCGCCGCGCTGTTCGGCAGCGCCGTGCCGTTCGCGCTGTTCGCCCTGGGCGAGGAAACCGTGGACTCCGGTGTCGCCGGTGTGCTCAACGCCACCACGCCGCTGTGGGCGCTGGGCATCGGCCTCGCCCTGGGCACCGAGCGGCAGCGCAACCCGGCCCGGTTCGTCGGCCTCGGCCTCGGCTTCGCCGGCGTGCTGCTCATCTTCGCGCCGTGGCAGAAGGCGGGTTTGGCCGGCTGGGGCGCGCTCGCGTGCCTGGCCGCCGCCGCCTCGTACGCCGTGAGCTACGCCTACATCGGCCGCAAGGTGTCCGGCCGCGGCCTCACGCCCATGCAGATCTCGTCCACGCAGCTCGTCGCCGCGGCCGGCATGACGGCTCTGGTGGTGCCCGTGGCGGGGTTGCAGCCGGTGCACCTGTCCTGGCAGCCGCTCGTGGCGGTGGCGATCCTCGGCGTGTTCGGCACCGGCGTGGCATTCGTCCTCAACTACCGCGTCATCGAGGACGAGGGCCCCACCAACGCCACGATGGTCGGCTACCTGCTGCCGGTGGTCTCGGTGCTGCTCGGCGCGCTGTTCCTCGACGAGGCGCTCAACGTCCGCGTCGTGGTCGGCATGGTCGTGGTGCTCGTCGGCGTCGCGCTGACCCGGATGCAGCCCGCGACGGCGATCGTGCCGCTGCCGGAGAAGCCCGTGACTACGCTCAAGTGACCTGCGCTAACCGCCTGTTACTCGCCGGTACGGCCAGTTGAGACAGCTGTCCTGGGCAAATGGGTGGTCTTGAGACGCAGGTCTCCCCCGATCGCGTGGTGTTCACGCGAACCACGTCCCGAATCGCCTTCTCGGACGTCTCCTCAATGCAAGGGACGACTCCGGAAGGGAACCCTCAGGACATGAGCAACGAGAGCATCACCATCGCGACGACGTTCCACCTCCTCGTCCCGGGCGTGGCTCCGGCGCCGGTGGGGGCCGAACTCCACTACGAGCCGGAGGACCCGTACGCCGTGGCCGTGCTGTTCCACACCGGCCAGGGCAAGGTCGAGTGGATCTTCGCCCGCGACCTGCTCGCGGACGGCCTGCTCACCGCGTCGGGCGAGGGCGACATCCTCGTCCGGCCTGCCGCCGACGACCCGGAGCGGGTCCTGGTGGAGCTGAACGCCCCGACGGGCTTCGCGATCCTCTCCGCCGACGCGGAGGACATCGCCGAGTTCCTGGACCTCACCTACGACGTGGTCCAGCCCGGCGAGGAGGACCTGTGGATCGACTTCGACCGCGAACTGGCCAAGTTGGTCTCGACCAACTGACCTCATCGCCTAACCTCCAGGCTGTGACGCGGTCCGGGGGGACGGTAGGCGGTAGGTACGCGCTGGTCGAGCCGATCGGCAGCGGCGGCATGGGTGTGGTCTGGCGGGCGCGGGACGAGTTGCTCGACCGCGAGGTGGCGGTGAAGGAGTTCCGCCGGCCGGACGTGACCTCCGAGGAGGCCCGGGTGGCCGGGGCACGGGCGATGCGCGAGGCGCGCAACGCCGCCCGGCTCCAGCACCCCGACGCCGTCACGATCTTCGACGTGGTGCTCGAGGACGACCGGCCCTGGCTGGTCATGGAGTACGTGCCCGCGCCCAGCCTCGCCGCGGTGCTGGCGGCGCGCGGTGGCCTGAGCCCGGCCGAGACGGCCCGGATCGGCGGCCGGCTGGCCGGAGCGCTGGCCGCGGCCCACGCGGCGGGCATCGTGCACCGGGACGTGAAGCCGTCCAACGTCCTCATCGGCGAGGACGGCACGGTCAAGCTCACCGACTTCGGCATCTCCCGCGCCGCGGGCGACGGCACGCTCACCGGCAGCGGCATGATCACCGGCACCCCCGCGTACCTCGCGCCCGAGGTGGCGCGCGGCGAGCAGCCGGACGCGGCGTCCGACGTGTTCTCGCTGGGCGCGACGCTGTACGCGGCCACCGAGGGCCAGTCGCCCTACGGCCTCAGCGACAACAGCTTCGGACTGCTCTACCGGGCCGCGCTGGGCAAGGTCGAGCCCGCGACCCGCGCCGGACCGCTCACCGACGTGCTGACCAGGATGCTCGCCACCGCCCCGGAGGCCCGCCCGGCCGCCGCGGAGGCCGCCGAACTGCTCACCGAGGAGTCGTCGGGGCGCCGTGAGGCGGTCAAGCCGCCCGTGCCGCGCGAACGACGCCGCAAGGCGGCCCAGGCCCCCGCAGGCGGCCCCGGGAGCCCTCGGGAGGTC
>NZ_JBHTLK010000364.1:0-4134 GCF_042678885.1 Saccharothrix hoggarensis | reverse complement strand
AGGCGGCGGGGCCGGGTGGCGTGGCGGGCGGTGTGGCCGGGCGGCGTGGACGACGGGCATGGGCGGCGGGTGTGGCCAGGTGGCGTGGACGGGTGGCGTGGACGGGTGGCGTGGACGGGTGGCGTGGACGGGAGCCCACGCCACCCGGCCGGGCCGGTCAGCCGGTGACGCCGTTGAGCAGCGCCAGGTAGCCCTGGCTGTAGCCGGTGGCGTTGGGGTGGAACGACTCCGCCAGCCGGAACAGCGAGAACTGGTTGATCCACGGCGACCGGCCGCAGGCGCCGTGGCCCGCGAAGTGGGCGCGGGCGTCGACGTACCGGACGCCGGCGGCCGCGGCCCGGGCGGAGATCACCTCGTGCAGGGCGTCCGCGCCCCGGTTCAGGGCGGTGCGCTTGGTGGTGTTGAGGCACGTGCCGGTCGGTTCGACCAGCCTCGGGTAGCCCAGGACGATCACGGTGGCGTTCGGGGCGCGGTCGCGGATGGTGGCGTAGGTGGTGTCGAGCCGCGCGGGCAACGTGGTGCGGGCGGCCGCGATCCCGTTGTCGACGGCGTTGACGCAGCTGCTGTCGCTGCCGGTGACGCAGGTGATCATCGTGTTGGCGAAGCCGACGTCGTTGCCCCCGATGGTGATCGTGACCTGGTCGGTGCCCGCGTCGAGCGCGGCGAACTGGTCGGTCATGCTCTGCGTGGTGCCACCGCCGCAGGCGGCGTACTTGAACGACGACACGGCGTGGGTGTCCGCCCAGAGCTGGGCGTAGCCGCGCGGGCTGCGGAAGCACGAGCCGCTGACGTACGGCGGCGCGCCCGTCCCGGAGGAGTACGAGTCGCCGAGGGCGACGTAGTCGACGGGGGCCGCGGCTCGCGCCCCGGTCGAGGTGAGCATGACGGCCAGGGCGGCGGGCAGCACCGCGCACACGACCTTCAGAAGACGTCCGCGCACGTCCGGTCCTTCCTCGGAGATCACTGGGGTGAAGGCGGCAGGTCGCCGACGTTACGAAGGCGTTCCGAGGGATCACAGACGGTGCTATTCTCGTTACTTGCGAGTAACCTGGACCGCTTCGCCGGGGTGCCGCCATGACCGTTCCGCGCCGCAGCGACGCCCTGAGGAACCGGGCGTCGATCATCCGCGTGGCCGAGGAGCTGGTGGTCCGGGGCACGACCCCGTCGCTGGCGCAGGTCGCCCGGCTCGCCGGCCTCGGCCAGGCGACGGTGTACCGGCACTTCCCCGACCGCCGCGCCCTGCTGCTGGCCGTGGCGCGGCGGCACCTGGGCGTGCTGGCGGAGGCGGCCGAGCGCAACGCCCACGACCCCGCCGCGTTCCGCGCGCTGCTGGGCGCCGTCATGGCGTACCAGGTGTCGATGCGCCCGCTGGTCGACGAGCTGCGCCGGTTCCCCGAGCCCGACCAGCGTGGGCACGTGCGCCGGCTGCTGGACGCGTTGCGCGGCCCGTTCGCCCTGTCCCAGGCGGCGGGCCACCTCCGCGGCGGCGTCGTGCTGGACGACGTGGTCGTCGTGCTGACGATGCTGCAGGCGGCCGTCGACTCGACCCCCGACCCTCGGCGCGCGATCCCCGTGCTGCTGGACGGGTTGTTCCACCCGGAGCCGCGCTGAGGTCCCCGTGCGATCACGCGCCCACCGGGCCGCGTTACCGTGCCCGCCATGGTCTCGGTGCTGCTCGTCGAGGACGACCCGGTGGTGCGGTCGGCGGTGACGCGGGCGTTGACCGGGCTGGGGCACGCCGTCCTGCCCGTCGGCACCGCGCTGGAGGCGCTGCGGGAGATCACCGGCGGCGGGTTCGACCTCGTCGTGCTCGACCTCGGGCTGCCCGACATGGACGGCGCGGACGCGCTGCGGATGATGCGCGGCGTGTGCGACGTGCCCGTCATCGTCGCCACCGCCCGCGACGACGAGAGCGAGATCGTCCGGCTCCTCAACGCGGGCGCCGACGACTACCTCGTGAAGCCGTTCTCCAGCGAGCACCTGGCCGCGCGGCTGTCCGCCGTGCTGCGGCGGGCGCGCAAGGAACCCGCGCCCGCGCCGTTCCGGATCGGCCGGCTCACCGTCGACCTCGACCGCCGCGAGGCCCGGCTCGACGGCCGCGAGCTGAACCTGACCCGCAAGGAGTTCGACCTCCTCGCCTACCTCGCCGCCCGCGAGGGCAAGGTGGTGCCGCGCGCCGAGCTGCTCGCCAACCTGTGGAACCTGCCCGGCCGGCACGACGACCAGACGCTCGACGTGCACCTGTCCTGGCTGCGCCGCAAGCTCGGCGAACGGGCCGCCCAGCCCCGCTACCTGCACACCGTGCGCGGTGTCGGGTTCAAGCTCACGGCGGCCGAGTGAGGAGGTCGCTCGCGCTCGTCTCGCTCGCCGTCACGTCGATGGTGGCGCTGGCGTTCCTGATCCCGCTGGCCCTGGTGGTGCGGCAGCTCGCCGAGGACCGGGCGCTGACCGACGCCGAACGCCTCGCGGGCGCGCTCACACCGGTCCTGGTGATCACCGGCGACCCGGCGTCCGTCGGTCAGGCCCTCGCCAGCACGACCGCCGGCCGCCTCGCGGTGCACCTGGCGGACGGCGGGGTCGTCGGGGTGCCGATGGCCACCGAGGACCAGCTCCGGGCCGCACGCGAGCAGGGCCGGGCGTCCACCGAGCGCGTCGCGTCCGGGTTCGTGCACCTCCAGCCCGTGCTGCTGCCCGAGGACCGGGTGGCGGTGGTGGAGGCGTACGTGCCGGAGTCGGAGCTGTCCCGCGGCGTCACCCAGGCGTGGCTCGCGCTCAGCGGCGTCGCGGTCGTCCTGGTGCTCGGTTCGGTGCTCGTCGCGGACCGCCTCGGCGCGCGGGTCGTGAAATCCGCCGCCGCGTTGGCCGAGGGCGCGCGCAAAATGGGCCAGGGCGATCTCACGACCAGGGTGACGCCCAGTGGTCCGCCGGAATTGCTGGACGCGGGCGGCGCGTTCAACCGGATGGCCGATCGGATCGGCCAGCTGCTGGCCAACGAACGCGAACTGCTGGCCGACCTGTCGCACCGGCTGCGCACCCCGCTCACCGCGTTGCGGCTCGATTCGGAAACGCTCGGCCAGGACCCCAACGCCAATCGCGTCCGGCAGGCCGTGCACGCGCTCGAACGCGAGGTCAACGAACTCGTCCGGGCCGCCCGCCGGGAACTGGACGACCCCGACGGCGGCCGGTGCGACGCCGCCCAGGTCGTGCACGACCGGCTGGTGTTCTGGTCCGCCCTCGCCGACGACCAGCAGCGGCTGTGGAACCTGCGCGGCACCGAGCGGCGGGCGATCGTCCCGCTGACCCGCAGCGACCTGGCCGCGGCCATGGACGCCGTGCTGGGCAACGTCTTCCGGCACACGCCCGAGGGGGTCGGGTTCGTGGTGGCGCTGTTCCACCAGCCCGACCGGGTGGTGGTCGTGGTGGAGGACGCCGGGCCGGGCATCGAGGACCTGGAAGCGGCGTTGCGGCGGGGGAGCAGCGGCTCGGGCTCGACCGGCCTCGGACTGGACATCGCCCGCCGGGCCGCCGAGTCCACCGGCGGCTCCCTCACCGTCGACCGGGGACCGCTGGGCGGCACGCGGGTCCGGCTGCGGCTCGGCCTGGCCGAGGAGCGAGCCTGACACCGGGCGCCTTTTCCGCGCCTGATGCCAAGTTTAAATGTTCCTTAAATAAGTCGATGTTGACAGTTGTGGAATACCGGATAAAGTCATTCCTGGAATTCGGGTCGACCGCAGCGCTCTCCCCCTTGCCAGGTTCGACCGGTTCCCCGTTCGGTGCGGCGACCGCAGCACGCTTACCCTGCGAAGAAGCGCGCATGCGGTCGCCGTGCCCGAATACCGCCGAATGCAGATTGAGGTTTTTCGCGTGTCGCGCAAGAGCAGTGTGAGTGGTGTGCTGCCGGTCGTCGTCCTCGCCGGGCTCGCCCTGGCCGGGTGCGAGCACCCCGACGGGACGGCCCTGATCACGGCGACCGCCACCACCACGGTCCGCACCACGTCGCACGCCGACGCCTGGGCCGCGCCGACCACCGCGCCGGACCTGGCGGGCACGACGTCCGCGGGGGGCACGACGTCCGCGGGGGGCACGACCACCCCGCCGTCCTCCCCGCCGGCCGCGCCCCCGGTGTCCACCTCC
>NZ_JBHTLK010000363.1:0-4219 GCF_042678885.1 Saccharothrix hoggarensis | reverse complement strand
CCGCGCCCAGCCCGGCCGAGGAGACCGTCCGCGTCGAACCCGTGCGGGTGGGGGCGGGCGCGCCGTTCGCCGAGCCGACGGTGCCGGTGCACCGGCCGAACCCGCTGGTGCGGCCCGTGGCCGGCCCGCAGGGCACCAAGGCGATCCCGCGGTCCGAGCTGATGCCGCCGCCGCTCGTCCCCGTGGAGCCGGCCCCGGCGCCGCGGCCGCGTCCCCGGAGACCGCCGAAGAAGAAGACGCCCGAGCAGCTGTACGAGGAGATGCGGGCGCGCAGCAAGCGCCAGTTCATCACCTGGTTGAGCGTCGTCGTGGTCGCCGCGATCCTCATCGGCGTCACCAGCTGGTGGCTGGTGATCGGCCGGGTCGCGACCGTGCCGAACGTGGTCGGCCAGGACGAGTCCGCCGCCACCGCGCTCATCGAGGCCGCCGCGCTCAAGCACACGGCCCGCACCGAGAACAGCGACACCGTGCCCGCGGGCCAGGTGCTCAGCACCGACCCGCCCGCCGGCGCCGAGGCCACCCGCGGCGACCTGGTCCGGATCGTGGTGTCCGCGGGCAAGCCGGTGGTGCCGCAGATCCAGCCGGGCATCGAGGTGGCGCAGGCCGAGCAGGAGATCAGGTCCGTCGGGCTGACGTCGCGGCTCGACCCCGCCGAGGACGCGTTCAGCGACCGCGTGCCCAAGGGCAAGGTGGTGACGTTGAAGCCGGCGCCCGGCACGCAGGTGCCGATCGGCTCGGCGGTGGTGGTCGTGCTGAGCAAGGGCGCGCAGCCGAAGCCGGTGCCCAGCGTGACGGGCAAGTCGAAGGACGAGGCGTTCGCCGAGCTGGCCGCGGCCGGGTTCGACCCGGTCGAGGGGCCGGCGGAGTTCTCCGAGTCGGTCGACGCGGGCAAGGTCGTCCGCACCGACCCGGCGGCGGGCTCCAACCTCCCGCCGGCGAACCGGCAGGTCACCGTCATCCTGTCGAACGCGGTGACCGTGCCGCAGGTCGAGGGCAGGCCGGTCAAGGAGGCGAAGAAGATCCTGGAGGAGGCGGGCCTCAAGGTGGACGTGCAGTTCAACGACCGCGACCGGGCCCGGGTGGTCAACCAGTCCGTGCGCGGCGGTCAGCGCGTGCCGAAGGACACCACGGTCACCCTGATCGCCCTCTGACGCGGCGGTGGCCCCCGACTCGACGAGTCGGGGGCCACCGGGACCGTTCGCGATCGGGTCAGCCGCCCGGCGACCAGGTCAGCTGCGGAGCATCTCCGCGACCAGGAACGCCAGCTCCAGCGACTGCTGCGTGTTCAGCCGCGGGTCGCAGGCCGTCTCGTAGCGGCCGGCCAGGTCGGAGTCGGAGATCTCCTGCGCGCCGCCCAGGCACTCGGTGACGTCCTCGCCGGTCAGCTCGATGTGGATGCCGCCGGGGTGCGTGCCGAGCCGGCGGTGCACCTCGAAGAAGCCCTGCACCTCGTCCACGATCCGGTCGAAGTGCCGGGTCTTGTAGCCGGTGGACGCCTCGTGCGTGTTGCCGTGCATCGGGTCGCACTGCCAGATGACCTGGTGGCCGGAGGCGGTGACCTTCTCCACGATCGGCGGCAGCACGTCGCGCACCTTGCCGTTGCCCATGCGGCTGATCAGCGTCAACCGGCCGGGCTGGTTGTGCGGGTCGAGCCGCTCGACGTACTCGACGGCCATCTCCGGCGTGGTCGACGGGCCGATCTTGAGGCCGATCGGGTTGGACAGCAGCTCGGCGAACGCGATGTGCGCGCCGTCCAGCTGCCGGGTCCGCTCGCCGATCCACAGGAAGTGCGACGACAGGTCGTACAGCCGCGGCTGGTCGCCGCTGGTGTCGAGCCGCAGCAGCGCCCGCTCGTAGTCGAGCAGCAGCGCCTCGTGCGAGGCGAAGATCTCGGTGGTGTGCAGGGACGTGTCCTGCACGCCGCACGCCGACATGAACCGCAGGCCGCGGTCGATCTCGCCGGCCAGCGCCTCGTACCGCTCGCCCGCGGGCGACTGGCGGACGAAGTCCTTGTTCCAGTCGTGCAGGCGGTGCAGGTCGGCCATGCCCGCGGTGGTCATGGCGCGGAGCAGGTTCATCGCCGCGCCCGCGTTGGCGTAGGCGCGGATCATCCGGGACGGGTCCGGCACGCGCGCCTCGGGCGTGGCGACCAGCGAGTTCACGATGTCGCCGCGGTAGGACGGCAGGCCGAGCGCGTCGATGTTCGACGAGCGCGGCTTGGCGTACTGGCCGGCGATGCGGCCGATCTTCACCACCGGGAGGCTCGCGCCGTAGGTGAGCACGACGGCCATCTGGAGCAGGGTCCGGATGTTCGCGCGGATGTGCGGCTCGGTGTTGTCCGCGAACGTCTCCGCGCAGTCTCCGCCCTGCAACAGGAAGGCCTCGCCGCGGGCGACTTCGGCGAGGTTGTCGCGCAGCCGGTCGATCTCGGCGGGCACGGTGATCGGCGGCACGCTCTCCAGCACGGCGCGCACGCGGCGCACCTGCTCGGCGTCCGGCCACTCCGGCTGCTGCGAGGCGGGCCGGGCCAACGCGTCGGCAAGCCTGTCGCGCAGCTCGGGCGGGAGGGGCGGAAGCTCGGGAAGCGTGTCCACGGGCACGTCCACGGTCCAGTTCACACGTTAAAGATAGCCGTCCACACTGAGAGACGGACATGGGTCGGCCTGTGCATGATGTGGCACATGCCCGACACCCGGATGGACGACGACACGGCGGCCGAACTGCTGTCCACCGCGGTGGAGAACGTCCGGCGGGACTACCCGGTGCACTGGACGCACGTCGTCACCGACGCCGCCGGCCTGGTGCCGCAGCGGGTGCTGCACCCGATCTTCGCCGGGTCGTTCGACTGGCACTCGTGCGTGCATCAGACCTGGTTGGCGGTCCGGCTGCTGCGGGAGCGGCCGGACGTCGCGGGCGCGGCGGAGGCCCGTGCGACGCTCGACGCGCTGCTCACCGAGGAGCACGCGGAGACCGAGGCGGCGTTCTTCGCCGGACCGTCCGGCGGGTTCTGGGAGCGGCCCTACGGGTGGGCGTGGCTGCTGGTCCTCGACGCCGAACTCCGCACGTGGGGCTCGCCGTGGGCGGACGCGCTGCGGCCGTTGAGCGCGGTCCTGCGTGACCGGTATCTCGTCAAGGTGGCCGGCGCGCGGCTGCCCGTGCGGACCGGGACTCACGGCAACACGGCGTTCGCGACCGGTCTGGTGCTCGACGCGGCGCGTGCCGTCGGCGACGACGGGCTGGCGGCGGCGTGCGTCGGGGCGGCGTTGCGGTGGCACCGGGAGGACGTGGGCTACGGCGGGTTCGAGCCGGACGCGGCGGACTTCCTGTCGCCCGCGCTGACCGAGGCGGACCTGATGCGGCGGGTGCTGCCGGCCGACGGGTTCGCGGAGTGGTTCGAGGCGTTCCTGCCGAACCTGGACGAGGCGCGCTGGAAGGTGCTGCGCGAGCCGGTGCCGGTGGACGACCCGGCCGACCCGTACGGCTCGCACCTGGTGGGCCTCGCCCTGTCCCGCGCCTGGCAGTGGCGGTCCATCGCCGCCGCGCTGCCCGCCGGGCACCGGTACGCCGACCTGGCGCGCACGGCCGCCGACGCGCACCGCGAGGCCGGTCTGCGGCACGTGTTCGGCCACGGCTACTACGCCGAGCACTGGCTGGGGACGTTCGCCGCCTACCTGCACCTCGGCGCGTTCTGACGCACGTCGGCGGCTAGCAGGCAGCGGCGGCGGCCAGGCACCGGCGCTCCTCCAGGGGTCGGGCAAGCGCCGCGACCTCCTCGTCCGCCGCGAAGAACAGCGCCGCCGCCTGGGCCCGCCTGCCCTCCGCCCGGCGGACCTCCGCGCGCACCTCCCACAGCGCGGCCGACCACGGACCGCCCTGCCACAGCCCGCTGATCCGCTCGGCCTCGGCGAGGTGCGCCCGCGCGCGGCTGGGGCTGCCCGCGCACGCGCACGCCGTCGCCGCCGCGATCCGGAACCCCATCGAGCACGGGTCGCACACGTGCGGGGCCTCGTGCAGCCACCGCTCGGCGTCCCGGATCACGCCGAGCGCGCCGCCGAGGCTGTCGGCGGCGAGCACGCGGACCCCGTGGACGCGGATCACCAGGTGCGACGGGATGCGGGAACCCAGGGCCGGCGGCAACGCGCGGTCGAGGTCGGCGCGGGCGGCGGCCCGGTCGCCGAGCCGGACCTGGGCCTCGGCGTGGCGTTCCAGCGACAGGGCC
>NZ_JBHTLK010000362.1:0-4276 GCF_042678885.1 Saccharothrix hoggarensis | reverse complement strand
GACGTGCCGGGGGCGACCGGCTGGGCCGCGCACTCGCCCTGGTCCGGCACCGGCCCCAGCTCGTCGACCTGCCCCGACGTCACCGACGCGCACGCCGTGCGGGCGTGCAGCGCCGACGCGCGCTCGGCGATCCGGTGCAGCAGGTCCAGCGACGTCCCGGCCCGGTCGGCGGCCTCGGCGGGCAGCGACCCGCGCAGGTCCGCCAACCGGGTCGCCTGGGAGGCAGCCCAGTCGCGCAGCTCCTCCAGGGTGCGCTGGTCCGAGTTCGACCCGAGCGCGGCCAGCACGCGGGAACCGGCCGCGGCGTCGGCGTCGAAGTCGGTCAGCGCGGTCAGGTAGCCGCCGAGCGGGCCGCCGCCGCTGTCGCGGTAGCGGTCGACCAGCGTCTCCAGCTCCGCGACGCGGGCGGCGGCGAACTCCAGCCGCTTGTAGCCCTTCGACTGCTCGTCGAAGGTGAGGCCGAGCGAGGCCGACTCGGCGGTGCGCTTGACGCCGTACAGCGCGTCGCCGGGCAGCGCGTCCCGGCTGAGCAGGAGGCTCATCCCGGTCAGCGAGAACACCAGGCACAGCGCCGCGGCGAGGGCTACCGCTAATCGCCCGCGCGCTCCGCCGCGCGGCCTGCGCTGGTCGAGGCGGGCGGGGTCCAGCTTGGTCGGCGGCGTCGCGCCCGCGCCGAGCACCCTGGCCCGCATGCGGGCCTTCGCGGCCTCGTCGGGCCCGACGGTGGTGGCGGCTCTCCGCAGCAGCGCCACGACGGCGAGTTCGGCGGCGAACGCCTCGTCCTCGGCCCGAGCCGGGTCGGCCGCGTCACGGCGGGCCTGGCCACTGCCGGCGTCACCGTCGGCCGGGTCGCGGCGGGCGGCCTCGCGGTCGGCCTCGTCACGGCGGGCGGGGTCGAGGACGGCCGCGTCACCGTCGTCGGGGCGCGCCGGGTCGGGATGCGCGTCGACCGCGCGGGCGAACTGCTCGCGCTGCCTGTGACGCCATAGCGGCGTGATCCCTCTGCCTACCATCCCGCGTGGCCAACCATCCCGCACCGTTTCGAGCGATCCTGCCCCAGTAACGAACCGGGAGGTCCCGGGGTTACGCGAGCACGAGCGGTGCGACGGTGATCACCGCAGCCAGGAGGGCAGCAGTTGGGCCAACCGGCGCACCGCTCGGTGCTGTAGGGCCTTGATGGCGCCCTCGTTGCGGCCCATCCTCGCCGCCGTCTCCGCCACGGACAAGCCCTGGATGAACCGGAGGGTGATGCATTCGCGCTGGTCTTCACCCAGTTGGGCGACGCAGCGGAGGAGTTCGGTGTTGGTCGCGTCGGTGAGGACTTCCTGTTCCGGACCGTCCGTGACCTCGCGGTTGTCCGCGAGTTCGGCGGTGGTGACCTCCAGCCGGTAGCGGCTGGACTTCACGTGGTCGAAGACGATGTTCCGCGCGATCGTGACGAACCAGGCGCCGACGTCGCGGCCCTGGTAGCTGATCGACCCGATGCTGCGGAGGGCGCGGAGGAACGTCTCGCTGGTGACGTCCTCCGCGAGCGTGCGGTCGCCGACGCGGAAGAGCACGTACCGGTACACCACGTCGACGTACCGGTCGTAGAGCGCGCCGAAAGCGTCCGTGTCGCCGCCCTGAGCGGCGCGGACCAGGCTCCACGGCTCACCGGCCGCGCTGCTCTCCACGCTCTCGATCGTGCTCGACTGCCCTCCCGCACTCCACTTCGAGCGGAGCGTCCGGTTGGTTCGGACGGAGTTCTCGCGTGCCCTGGCGGTCATCGGCTCGCGGCACCTCCACAGAGTCGCCGTGCCGGCAGCATACGTGTTGTTACTCCGTAGTAGGTAGCGGCAAGTGGTCTCGAATCTGCGACGCGAACGGAGGCTGTGCGTGACGCCACCGCCGCATGACAGACTGCGCTGAGGTCCGCTGTGGTTCACCAGGAGGTCACGTTGGCCGCTTCCGCAAGCAACATCGCCGACCTGGTTCGCGGCTCCGCGCACCGTGGACCCAAGCACGTCGCACTGGTCGATGTCACGACTGCGAACAGCTACACCTGGGACGAATTCGACGCCGCCGTGGACGGCGAGGCGCACCGGCTGGTCCGCGCGGGTGTCCAACCGGGCGACCGGGTCGTCGTGCGGCTGCCCACCGGTCCCGCGTTCTGCGTCGCCGTGTTCGGGGTGCTCCGCGCGGGTGGCGTGCTGGTGCCCGCCGGCGCCGGCCAGCCCGTCCGCGAGCTGCAGCGGCTCGTCGCGGACAGCGGCGCGATGCTGCTGGTCGGCGAGGGCGCCGGCGCGGACGTCGTGGTGCTGCCCCCGCCCGCGATGGAGCCGGGCGAGGAGTTCGCCGCCATCGGCTCCGGCGACGACCTGGCCGTCCTCGGGTACACCTCCGGCACGTCCGGCTCGCCGCGCGGCGCGATGCTGTCGCACCGGGCGCTGCTGGCCAACGTCGAGCAGTGCGCGTCGCTGCGGCCCGCGCCGGTGACGGCGGGCGACCGGGTGCTGCTGGCGCTGCCCCTGTTCCACGTCTACGGGCTCGGCCCCGGCCTGCTCCAGGTCGCGGGCGCGGGCGCGACGGCCGTGCTGCTGGAGCGGTTCGACCCGGACCAGGCGCTGACGGCGATCCGCGAGCACCGGGTGACCACGCTGGTGGGCGTGCCGCCGATGTACGCGGCGATCCTGGCCCAGCCGGTCGAGCGGCTGCGCGAGGACCTGGCCACGGTCCGCCTGTTCACGTCCGGCGCCGCGCCGCTCGCGCCCGGCCTGCTGGACGCCGTGCGCGACGCGGTCGGCCTGCCCGTCTACGAGGGCTACGGGCTGACCGAGACGGGGCCGGTGCTCACCACGACCCTGGCGGGAGGCGCGCCGAAGCCGGGTTCGGTCGGCCGCGCGCTGCCCGGCGTGGAGGTGCGACTGGTCGACACCGACGGCCGGCCGCTCGACCTGGACGAGGACGAGCCCGGCACGGGCCTGGTCGCGGCGAGGGGCCCGAACCTGTTCAGCGGGTACTGGCCGGACGGCGCGCACGGCCCGGACGCCGAGGGCTGGTTCCGCACCGGCGACGTCGGCTACCTCGACGAGGACGGCGACCTGCACCTCGTGGACCGGGCGGGCGACCTGATCATCGTCAACGGCTTCAACGTCTACCCGCACGAGGTCGAGCAGGTGCTCGCCGAGCTGGACGGCGTGGCGGAGTCGGCGGCGGTCGGCGTGCCGGACGAGCGGACCGGCGAGTCCGTGAAGGTCGTCGTCGTGCCCGCCGAGGGCGCGGAGCTGACCGAGGACGCGGTGAAGGACCACTGCGCCGGGCGGCTGGCGAAGTTCAAGGTGCCGACCGTGGTGGAGTTCGCCACCGCGCTGCCGCACTCGCCGACCGGGAAGCTGGCGCGGGCCCGGCTGCGGCTGCCCCTAGCCTGAACGCCGTGAGCCACCACGTGACCTTGATGAGCCGGGTCGACTGCCACGCCTGCGAGCAGGCCAAGGCGGACCTGGAGCGGATCTGCGGCGAGCTGGGCGTGCCGTGGGACGTCCAGGACGTCGACGCGGACCGCGAGCTTCGCGCCGAGTACGGCGACCGGGTGCCGGTGATCCTGGTCGACGGCGAGGAGCACGGGTACTGGGAGGTCGAGGAGGACCGCCTGCGCGCCGCCCTCGCCTGACCGCCGGGCCGCCGGGCGAGGTCTCCGGGGGTCGGGTCGGCGGGCGCGGCGCGGGGTCGGATTACCGGCCGCTTACGGATTCGGTGAACCGGATCGGGCCGGGTGTCGAATCAACCCCATGAAGCGCTGGACCGCCGCCCTCATCGGAATCCTCGGCGTGGCCGCCGCCCTCGCGGCCGGACACCTCGTCGCGGGGGTGGTCGGGCCCTCGGCGTCGCCGTTCCTCGCGGTGGGCAACACCGCGATCGACTTCACGCCGAGCTTCCTCAAGGACTTCGCGGTCCGGACGTTCGGCACCTACGACAAGCTCGTGCTGCTGCTCGGCATGGCGGGCGTGCTGCTGGCCCTGGCGGCCGTCGCGGGGCTGCTGTCCCGCCGCTCGCCGCTGCCGGGCACGGTGCTGGCGGTCGGCCTCGGGCTGCTCGGCGTCGGCGCCGTGCTGTACCGACCGGACCTGGGGCAGCTCGGCATCCTCGCGCCCGTGGCGAGCCTGGTCGCGGGCGTCGTCGTGTTCCGGTGGCTGCACCACGCGGCCACGGCGCCGGCCGCCGCGAACGGCGGCAGGCGCACGTTCCTGATCGCCTCCGGCGCGACGGCGGTCGGGGCCGGCCTCGCGGGCCTCGGCGG
>NZ_JBHTLK010000361.1:0-4282 GCF_042678885.1 Saccharothrix hoggarensis | reverse complement strand
TCGGCGACGCGGGTGCGCAGCGCGGCGGCCAGCAGGTGGTCGAGCCCCGCGTCGAGGCCGACGCCGGCGGGCGGCGCGTCGACCGGGGTGCCCCGCTTGGCCGCCAGGTACATGGCGAACCAGCCGAGCACGAGGTCGGCGGACAGCTCGTCGTCGGCGGCCGTGTACTCCGGCACGGGCGCGATGCTGTCCAGCAGCACCAACCGCTGCGGGCGTTCCGCGGCGGTCAGCCGGGACGCCGCCGCGTGCGCGACGACCGCGCCGAACGACCAGCCGGCGAGCGTCCACCGGTCGGGCAGCCCGCGGTCGCGCAGCAGCGCCACCACCCGGTCGGCCAGCGCGTCGATCGACGTGGCGGGCGGGCCGCCGGTGAGGGCGGCCTCGAAGTACTCCGGCACCTGCTCGAGGTCGACCACGACGAGCGCCGCCGTCGGCCGCAGCACGTCGGCCAGCGCCGCGTAGTCGGCCGCGGGCACCGCGCCGGGGTGCACGAGCACCACGGGGTGCGCGTCCTCCGGCGCGGGCGGGAACTCGCGGACGAGGGCGGGTCGGCGGTCAGACCGACGCACTGTCACCGGCTCGCTCCTGCACGATGTAGCGGGCCAGGTCGGCGATCGTCGGGTGGTACCACAGCGCGGTGGTCTCCAATTCGAACCCGAGCCAGTTCTCCAGTTCACCCGAGAGGACCAGCGCCTCGGTGGAATCGAGGTCGAATTCGTCGAAGTACTGGTCGGTGGCGACCTGGTCGGCGGCCACCCCGAGCCTGGTCGCGATTTTCTCGACCAGCCATTCCTGCACGCTCTCCACGGTCAGTGCGGACATGCGGGCTCCCCTTGTGCTCAATGCCGTTGTGCGGTTTCGAGAACGGATTCGGCGGCGGCCGAGCCGGAGTCGAACGCCGATTCGTGCATGCCGAGGATGTCCGGCCCCATCTTGCGGGAGTGGAAGTAGGAGCCAGCGAACTTGATCCGGCTCGACCCGTCGTTCAGGGAGTAGATCTCCGATTGCAGGCGGCGGGCCTCGATGGTGAAGACGGGGTGCCGGTAGGACAGGTCGGCGACGATTTTCGCGGGGTCGATCGGGACGCCGGAGTCCAACGTGAGGAAGTAGTCGGATTCGGCGGTGAACTCCTGGAGGTCGTTCAGGTAGTAGTTCACCCAGGTGGCCTCGCCGGAGCGGCCGTAGTTCCAGCTGCGCCACGTCCCGCGCGGCGTCGGCTGGACCGCCACGTCGGTGTGCAGCGTGGCGCGGGTGGGGCTGTAGGCGATGACCTCGAGCATCCGCTGGCGCGGCGTGGGGTGGTCCAGCATCCGCAGCGAGTCGTCGGCGTGGGTGGCGAGCACGACCTGGTCGAACGTCGCCGTGCCGGTCTCGGTGCGCACCTCGACGCCGTCCGCCGTCTCCCGGACCTGACCCACCGGCGTGCCGAGCTGAATGCTGTGACCAGCGGTTTCGATCTCGCGGAGGGCGGCGCGGACGTAGCTGACGCTGCCGCCGGTGACCGTGCGCCACGGCACCGTGCGGCCGCCGAGCCCTTCGCCGCCGTGGGCGAAGAAGAACGCGATGATGGTGCTGGCGGGCATCTCCCAGATGCGGTCCGCGGGCACCGACCAGGCGGCGGTGGCGATCAGCACGATGAACCCGCGGCGGAACGCGTCGCTGTAGCCGTTGCGCTCCAGGTACTCCCCCAGCGGCACGTCGGCGCGCTTGCGGACGAAGTCCTTGGGCGACTCCCGGAGGAACCGGGACGCCTCCCACCACAGGTGCGCGAATTCCGGCGGGTACTTCGCGACGACCTCCTCCTCGGGGAGGTCGAAATCGTCCGACACGTACGCGGTGGCCTGGTCCAGGTCGAAGAAGCTGAACTTCCCCGGGTGGGGCTGGGTGGCCACGCCGAGGTCGGCGAAGAATTGCGTCAGCCGCGGGTAGTGCGGTTCGTTGAAGACGATGAACGCGGTGTCCAGGCCGAGCGTGCGCCCGGCGTCCTCCACTTCGACGGTGTGCGCGTGGCCGCCGGCCCGTGAGTCGGCCTCGAACAGTGTGACGTCCGCCTCGTGGCGCAAGTGGTACGCGGCCGAGATCCCCGCGACACCGGCGCCGACGACAGCGACTCGTGGTCGCACGAGTTGCCTCCCAGGTGGCCTGGAGAATGACTTGATTCTCCCTACAGAGCCGACCCGCGCGCGCCCGGATACAAGAACGTGGAACTTTTTTCGGCAGGACCCCCTAATGAGACGCGGAGGTGAACCGGCCATGAAATCCGAACGGTATGGCGTGCGGCACCTCGGCCCGCGCCACCTCCGCGAAGGTGGCGGCGTCCAGCACCAGCAGCGCCGACCGCCCGGCGTCGGCGTCGAGCACCACGGACAGCGCCACGCCGTCGTCCTCGGCGCGCGCGTCCGGCGCGGGCACGAACACCGGCTCGCCCGGGTAGCGGCCCGGCTCGTGCCACCGGGTGGTCCGACCGGTCCGGACGTCGAGCTTCACGAGCTGGTTGAAGAAGTCGTGGCCGAGGTTGCCGTGCGCGCCGACGCCGTACGCGTAGCGGTAGTCACGGCCGTTGTGCGCGCTGTAGGAGATGCGGGGCAGCTCCAGCGCGTCGTCGGCGAGCCGCCGTGACCGGACGGGCCCGTCGCCGGCCAGGTCGACCTCGTAGCGGGTGGGGAACGGCAGGGGCAGCTCGACGCCGTCCCGGGCCCGGTCGAGGTAGAGGGCGTCGACCACCTCGGCGTCGGGGTAGGCGCTGACGTCGACGACGACCGCGTCCTCGGTGTCGTAGGCGTTGATGTGGTGGAACGCGAAGAACGCGTCGGTGCGCCGGTCGGCCACGACCGAGCCGTCCGTTTGGTCGATCACGACGAACCGGGTGCCCAGCTCGGGCCGCCACCGGTAGTTCTCGATGAACGGCTTGCCGCGCAGCAGGAACGACAGCGGGTTCACCACGAGCGGGAAGATCGCCAGCACCACGTGCCGCTCGGTGATGGCGAAGCTGTGCAGGTAGCCGGGGCGTTCGGCGGGCAGGCTCGCCAGCAGCTCCCGGGTCCGGCCGCGTTGCCGGTACACCTGGTAGACGCTGCGCCGGCCGAACTTCAGCACGTAGTTGACGAGGTCGCCGGTGAGCGGCGCCTGGTGCGGGTGCGCGGTGGTGACCTCGCCCTTGATCGCGTCGCGGTGGTCGGAGAGGCCGACGGTGGCGAGGGTGTCCGGGTCGAACTCGACCGCGATCGGCGTCTCGGTGAGCGCCCAGTCCCGCTCGCCGTCGGAGACCACGTTGACGTTGGCGTTGGGCGTGATCCGGGGGCGGGTGAAGAAGCGGGCGAAGATCGAGCGGCACGGGTCGGTGGCGAACTCGGCGTAGGCGATGCGGCCGTCGTCGCGCACCGCGTGGAGGCTCGGCGTCTCCAGGAACCGGTTGCGGTAGGAGACGACGCCGTCGGCGAACCCGAAGCGGTGCAGCATGGCCTGGCCGTCGAACCAGTGGCGGAACGAGCGGCCGTCGGCCTCGAACCGGGCGGGACCGTTGCGGACGAGCGTGCCCGACAGCCACGACGGCAGCCGGCCGCGGACGTCCAGCCGGTCGACGACGGCCTCGCGGTCGAGGGTCTGGAATCCGGCTTTCACAACACGCCTCCTGGCCACACTGCGGACGAACCGGTGAAACACTGTTATAAAACGGCGTTTCGGTTCGTTCGTCAAGCGGTGCGGCCGTCGGCGCAGGATCGGAGAACCGGTCACGCGGGATCGGGGAGCCGAACCTCGTCACCGTGCTCGTGCGCCCACCGGCCGAGCACGTCGATCGGCCCGAGCAGGCTGCGACCGAGGTCCGTCAACCCGTACTCGACCCGGTCGCGCAGGGCGGTCCGCGTCACCAGGCCCACACCCTCCAGCCGCCGCACGGTCTCCGTCAGCACCTTGGGCCGGATGCCCCCGATGGCGCGGCGCAGCTCGGCCGGGCGGCGGGGGCCGTGCCGGAGGGCGTGCAGGACGACCGGGTTCCACGTGTTCGCGAGCAGGTCGAACGCCTGCCGCGCCCGGCAGTCGGCGAGGAAGGTCACGGGCGGCTCCCCTGTCGCGGGCACCGTTCGGTGACCGTCCGGCTCTCTAGCGTCGCCACCAGCCAATCATCCGACGACACGACCAGGAGGAACGGATGCGGATCGGCGTGCTGGGCACGGGCGGCATGGCGGACGCGCTGGGCGGCCGGTGGGTCGCCGCGGGGCACGAGGTGCTGGTCGGCGGGCCGTCGCCCGCGCGGTCCCGCGAGTTGGCGGCGCGGATCGGG
>NZ_JBHTLK010000360.1:0-4301 GCF_042678885.1 Saccharothrix hoggarensis | reverse complement strand
GCCGGCCCGCGGCGCGTTGGGGCTCCGGGCGCGGGAGGCCGTGCGGGCCGGGCACGTCGACGTGGTCACCGGGTTCCGCACGGCGGCCGTCGAGCGCGACGGCGACCGGCTGGTCCTGGTGTCGCAGGACGGGCGCCGCCTCGACCCGGTGGACGAGGTCGTCGCGCTGACCGGGTTCCGACCGGACCACTCGTGGCTGTCGGAGGTGCGGCTCGACCTGGACCCGGTGTTGCAGGCGCCGACCAGGCTCGCGCCGCTCATCGACCCGAACGCGCACTCCTGCGGCACCGTGTACCCGCACGGCGCGAACGAGCTCCGCCACCCGGAGCCCGGTGTCTACCTTGTGGGTATGAAGAGCTACGGCCGCGCGCCGACGTTCCTCGCCCTGACCGGCTACGAGCAGGTCCGCAGCGTCGTCGCCGAGATCGCGGGCGACCACGAGGCCGCGGCGAACGTCGAGCTGACGTTGCCGGAGACCGGGGTGTGCGGCGGGTCCGGCGTGTTCGACGTGGCCGAGCCGGGGACCGGCGCGTGCGGGGTGGCCGAGCCGGCCGCCGACGTGGCGGGGCCGGCGGACGCGGGCTGCTGCGGCGGCCCGCGGGTGGCGGAGCTGACGCTGACGGCCCCGGGTGCTCGGGGCTGAGGCGACCCGACCCGGCGTCATCGGGGGACGCCGGGTCCTGCTCGTCCTGTGCCTGACCCAGATCACCGGCTGGGGCGTGCTGGTCTACGGCTTCCCGGTGCTCACCCCGTCCGTCGTGGCCGGCACGGGCTGGTCGACCCCGGTGGTGGTCGGCGCGTTCTCGGTGTCGCAGCTGCTCGCCGCGGTCGGCGGGGTGCCCGTGGGCAGGCTGCTCGACCGGCACGGGCCGCGCCTGGTGATGACGGTCGGGTCGCTGCTGGCCGTGGCGTCCCTGGCGGTGGTCGCGTCGGCGCGAGCGCTCCCGTGGTTCTACGCGGGGTGGGTGCTCGCCGGCGTCGCCATGGCGGGTGTGCTCTACCAGCCGGCGTTCGCCGCCCTCACCCGCTGGCACGACGGCGAGCGCCGCGTGGCCGCGCTGACCGCCGTGACCCTGGCGGGCGGGCTCGCGAGCACGGTCTTCGCGCCGCTCACCGACGTGCTGGAGTCGCACCTCGGCTGGCGGGCCACGTACCTGGTGCTCGCCGGGGTGCTGGCGGTGCTGACCGTGCCCGCGCACCTGTTCGGGCTCCGGCTCCCCTGGCCCGAGGCCCCCGTCACGGCGGAGACGCGCCGACCGACCGCGATCGCCCGCAGCCGGCCGTTCGCGCTGCTCGTGGTCGCGCTGAGCCTGGCCGCGCTGGGCGTGTACGGGGTCATCGTCCCGCTCGTGCCGCTGTTCGCCGAACGGGGGCTTTCCACGACGGCCGCCGCGTGGGCGCTCGGGTTGGGCGGCGCCGGGCAGGTCGTCGGCCGCCTCGCCTACGGTCGCCTGGCCGCCCGGACCGACGTGCGGACCCGGACCGCGTTCGTCCTGCTCGGAGCCGCCGGCACCACCCTCCTCCTGGGACTCGTCCCCGGACCGGCGGCCCTGCTGATCGCCGTCGCCGTCCTGGCGGGGGCCTTCCGGGGGATCTTCACGCTCGTCCACGCCACCGCCGTCACCGACCGCTGGGGCACCGCCCACTACGGACGGCTCAGCGCGCTCGTCCACGCGCCGTTCGCCGTCACCGCCGCGATCGCGCCGTGGGCGGCGTCCGCGCTCGCCGGCGCCCTCGGCGGCTACCCGGCCGTCTTCACCGTCCTCGCCGCGCTGGGCGGTCTCGCGGCGGTCGTGTCGCTGAAGTCCGTGCCGCCGAAGCCGGGACCGCTCGGGTCCGGGCCGATCGGGTCCGGGCCGAGCGAGTCGGGGCGGCCGGGGCGTGCGACCTAGACTGCGGGGGTTCGGACATACCTGGGGGCGCGGTGGCTGTGCTGAGTGACGAGTTCTTCCGGATCGTGGACGCCCTGGCCGACGTCGAGCGCGCGGAGAGCGGGCAGTACACGACGTTCAGCGTGCGCGGCAAGCGGTTCGGCTACTACTGGCCGCGGACGCAGACCGTCGGGCTGAAGCAGACGCTGTCCGAGCAGCTGGCGCTGGTGTCGGAGCGGCCGGACGTCTTCGAGGAGCAGTTCACGGCGGGCGGCTTCGGCTGGGTCGTCGTGTACTTGGCGGGCATCGAGGCGGACGAGCTGTCGGAACTGGTCTTCGAGGCGTGGCGGCTGTCCGCGCCCGACGACCTGGTGGCACTGGCGCCCGACCCGGCGGCGCGGCCGCCCGCACGGCGGCAACCGACTCGGAGGCGATCCGGATGAACGCGCGTTTCCAGGAACTCGACTGGCGGCAGACCGCTCTGGGCGAACTCGTCCTGCGCCGTCGCTGGGACCCGGTCTTCGACCGCGAGGTCCACGAGATCAAGCTCAACGACGAGTTCCTGATGTCCAGCCTGTTCACCGTCGCCGAGGAGGAGATGGCGCGGCTGGCGCTCGCGGGCATGCCCGCGCCGCTGGACGTGGTCGTCGGCGGGCTCGGGCTCGGCTACACCGCGCGGACCGTGCTGGAGAACCCGAACGTGCGCTCGATGCGGGTCGTCGACGCGCTCGGCGAGGTCATCGAGTGGCACGAGCAGGGCCTCCTGCCCGGTGGCGCGGCGATGGCCGCCGACCCGCGCTGCACCCTCGTCCACGGCGACTTCTTCGCGCTCTCGCGGTCGGACGACGGGCTCGACCCCGGCACGCCCGGCCGGCGCTTCCACGCGATCATCGTCGACATCGACCACTCGCCGCGCCACCTGCTGCACCCCGGCAACGCCGACTTCTACGAGCCCGACGGCGCGCGCCGCCTCGCCGCCCGGCTGCACCCCGGCAGCGTGTTCGCCCTCTGGTCCAACGACCCGCCGGACGACGACTACACCGCCGTGCTCGCCGACCACTTCGACCGGGTCGACGCCGAGGTCGTCCGCTTCCCCAACCCGCTCCAGCAGCGCGACGCGACCGCCACCGTGTACCTGGCCCGCACGGCGCCCGACGCCTGATCCGCGCGCGCCCCGAGGGCCGTAGGGTTGTCCGCGCGGCGTGGACCGGTGGTCCGTGGTGCCGGGAAGGACGGGGTGCGGGTGATGGACGCGGGGCGTCTGGTGGCCGGGCGGTACCGGCTGCGCAGGCGCGTGGGAGCCGGTGCGATGGGCGTCGTGTGGCAGGCGGTCGACGAACGCCTGGACCGCGGCGTGGCGCTCAAGCAGCTCGTCGTGCCCGAGGGTTCCGACCCCGTCGAGGCGGTGCGCCGCGCGGCCCGCGAGGGGCGCATCGCGGCCCGGTTGCAGCACCCGAACGCGGTCACCGTGCACGACGTCGTCGAAGAGGACGGCCGGCCGGTGCTCGTCATGGAGTTCCTGGTCGCGCGGACCCTGGCCGAGCTGATCGCCGAGCAGGGCACCCTGCCGCCGGCGCGGGTGACGGCCATCGGCGCGCAGATCGCGGGCGCCCTGACCGCCGCGCACGCCGCCGGCATCGTGCACCGCGACGTCAAGCCCGGCAACATCCTGCTGACCGAGGACGGCACCGCGAAGATCACCGACTTCGGGATCGCCCGCGCGGTCGGCGACGTCACCGTCACCAGGACCGGTCTGCTCGCCGGCACGCCCGCGTTCCTGTCGCCCGAGGTCGCGCGCGGCGGCGAGCCGGGACCGGCGTCCGACGTCTTCGCCCTCGGCGGCACGCTCTACGCGGCGGTCGAGGGGCGGCCGCCGTTCGGCGACGGCGACAACGCCATCGCGCTGCTGCCCGCCGTGGCCGGGAGGCGGTTCGCGCCGCCGACGCAGGCCGGTCCGCTGACCGACGTGCTGCTGGACATGCTGCGCACCGACCCCGCCACCCGGCCGACCATGGCGGAGGCCGCCCGACGACTGCGGACCGCGGCGGGCCTGACCCTGCCGTCGGACGGCCTGCCGGTCGCGGCCCAGCCGAACCAGACCCAGCCGAACCAGACCCCGCCGGGCGGAACTCCTGTCGGCGGGACTCCTCTGAGCGGGATTCCTGTCGGCGGAACGCCACCGGGCGGAACTCCCCCGGGTGGACATTCGTCGGGTGGAAATTCGCCGGGCGGGACTCCTCCGGGCGGAACTCCTTCGGGCGGCACCCCTCAGGGCGGAACTTCTGCGGCCGGAACTTCTGCGGCCGGGACTTCCCAGGGCGGGATTTCCGCGGCCGGAAGGCCGGGCGCCGACGCGTCGCCCGCGGACCCGCCCACCGTCGTGCACGCACCGGTGCAGGTGAGCGGGCGGCCCGGCGCCGCGCCGGCCCG
>NZ_JBHTLK010000359.1:0-4346 GCF_042678885.1 Saccharothrix hoggarensis | reverse complement strand
GGCGCCGCCCACCGGTCCGGTCGGCGGCGCCCGGTCAGTCCGCTCAGTCCGCGCGTTCGCAGGCGATGCCGTCGCGGTCGCGGTCGAGGTAGTGGCGGTCCCGGCCCACCACCTCGATCCGGCTGACGCCCTGCTCGTGCATCCACTCGCACTTGAGCCACACACCCGTCGGGAAGTGCCGGGGCACGCACACGCCGTCGGTCACGTACGACGGGTCGCAGTTCTCGTCCGCAACCGTGCTGGACGGCGTCGTGCTCTCCACGGTGCTCGACGTCTCCGGTGGCGGCGGTGGTGGTGGTGGTGGCGGCTCGGTCACCGTGGTGCTCGTGGCGACCGGCGGCGGGGCGGGACGTGGCGCGGGCGGCGCGATGTGCACCGCGGTCGCGGACCGCGCCACCTCGATCTTGGTGGTGTAGGAGACGCTCAGCACCCCCGGTCGCACCGGTCCCGCGTCCACCCGCCGCGCGTCGACCGGGCGCGGTCCGTCGACCGACAGGGCCAGCGCCACGACCGCGCCGGCCGCGGACAACAGCACCACGCCGGCGAAGGCGACGCTCCTGCCACTGCTCATCCCGCACCCGATCCGACGCTCCACGGTGTCACGTGGAATCGTTTCCGCTGCTGGAGGCGTTACGCCCCGGAGGTCGTCAGCCGCTCACGTCCGGTCCGGCGCGGTGCGGCTCGATCCGGATCACGACGCGCTGCTCGGCCACCATCGCGGCCCGGTACTCGTCCCAGTCGGGGTGCTCCCCGGAGATCCGCCGGTACAGGTCGATCAACGGGTCCATCGCCTCCGGCAGCGACACGACGGTCGCGGTGCCCTCGATCTGCAACCACTCCCCGAAGAACCGCTCGGTGAAGAAGCACAGCGCGGCCCGCGGGTCCTTGCGCAGCTGGCGCACCTTGTAAGCCGTCTCGCGGGTGCTGATCACCACGCGGCCCTCGTCGTCGACGGTCGCCAGCACCGGTGACATCTGCGGCGAGCCGTCCGAGCGGTTGGCCGACAGCACGGCGCGCGGGTTGCGGCGGATGAAGTCCCTTGCGCGATCCAGATCCATGCGCACCATCTTGGCCCTCGGCGACGCGCGGCGTCTGTGCCACGATCGAAAACATGGATGTCGGGCTGCTCGGACCGGGAACGGTGACGTGGCAGCTGCACGCCGACCCGGCGATGTGGGTCGCCGGCATCTCCAGCCTGTACCTCCAGGCCCTGCACCCGCGCGCGGTCGCCGCGGTGGTCCAGAACTCGAACTTCCGGCAGGACCCGCTGGGCCGGTTGCTGCGCACGGCCAACTTCGTCGGCACGGTCAGCTACGGCTCGACGGAGGAGGTCCGGCGGGCCGCCGCGCACGTCCGCGGCGTGCACCGCTCGCTCCGCGCGAAGGACGCCGCCGGCCGGAGCTTCCGCGTCGACGACCCCGAGCTGCTGCTGTGGGTGCACTGCGCCGAGGTGCACTCGTTCCTCACCGTGCTGCGCCGCGCCGGCTACCGCCTCACCGACGCCCAGGCGGACCGCTACTACGACGAGCAGCGCCGCACCGCCGCCCTGGTCGGCCTGCACGAGGACGAGGTGCCCGGCAGCGCCCGCGAGATGGCGGACTACTTCGCCGCCGTGCTCCCCGAGCTGCGCCGCACCGAGGACTCCGAGGTGGTGTACCGGTTCCTGCACCGCCCGCCGGTGGGCGGCGTGCTGCGGCTCGGCCTCGACGCCTACGAGCCGCTGCTCGGGCACCTGGCGTACTCCGTGCTGCCCCCGTGGGCCATCGCCCTGCACGGCCACCGCCCGTACCCCGAACCGGCCGCCACGGCCATCCTGCGCGCCGTCCGGGCCGCGGCCCTCCTGGTGCCCGCGCCGATCCGCTGGGGCGTGCCGGAAGGACATGTGAACAAGGCCATCCACCGGCTCGGCGTCCGCGTGGCGCCCCGCCGCGCGCAGCTGCCGTCCTAGCTGCCCGGACGTCGCCGCGCCCGCCCCGGACCGCAGTCATCCGACTCACAGCTCCCGTTACGCTGAACGGGCTAGCGCACTGGGCCGGTGAGACCTTCGTCGCATCATGAGCTCTGCTCGGTTTGCTTAGCATGACCAACGTCCGGCGCGCCGATCCGTGCCGCGTTCCCGAGCACCCCGAGAGGTCCGCACCTCATGCTGTTCCGAAGACTGCTGCCCGCGACCGCGCTGGTGACAGCCCTGACCCTGACCGCGGCGGCGTGCGGCGGCGCCGGTGACGACACCCTCGCCGGCAAGGCCGACGACGGCGAGCTGACCATCGGCATCCGGTTCGACCAGCCGGGGCTGGGCCAGCGCAGGCTCGACGGCAAGTTCGTCGGCTTCGACGTGGACGTCGCCAAGTACGTGGCCGCCCAGCTCGGCGTCGACGAGTCCGGCATCACCTGGAAGGAGGCGCGCTCCGCCGACCGCGAGCAGCTGATCGCCTCCGGCGAGGTCGACTTCGTCGTCGCCACCTACTCGATCACCGACAAGCGCAAGGAGCAGGTGTCCTTCGCGGGTCCGTACTTCCAGACGGGCCAGGGCGTGCTGGTGCGGATGACCGAGGACGAGATCCGCGGCCCGGAGACGTTGAACGGCAAGAAGCTGTGCTCGGTCACCGGGTCGACGTCCGCGCAGAAGGTCAAGGACCAGTTCGCGCAGGACGTGCAGCTGGTCGAGTACGGCCAGTACAGCGACTGCGTCATCGCCCTGCTGGCGGAGAACGTGGACGCCGTGACGACCGACGAGGTGATCCTCGCCGGGTACGTGGCGGAGAACCCCGAGCTGCTGAAGCTGGTCGGTCAACCGTTCACCACCGAGCAGTACGGCGTCGGCCTGGCGAAGTCGGACGCCAAGGGCCGGGCGGACGTCAGCGCGGCCATCGAGAAGATGGTCGGCTCCGGCGAGTGGCGGTCCGCGTTGGAGCGGAACATCGGGCAAGCGGGCGTGCGACTGCCCGATCCGCCGAAGGTGACCGAGAAGTAGATTCCCAGTGGACCAATGACTTCGGAGTGGTAGTGCTCCGGGTGGCCAACCGATACGCTCGGCAACGCAGGCCGTGGTTTCTGTGTTCGTGTCTCACGCTCGCGGAACGACACGCGGGCGTGCCGCCTCCGCTCCGGTTGGTGGGGGAAACGCCCCCGGACGGCCGGGGTTGCACGGTGCAGCCCCAAGCTTCCCTGCGATGGAGGCAGGTACATGGCACTGGGCACTGTCAAGTGGTTCAACTCCGAAAAGGGCTTCGGCTTCATCGCGCAGGAGAACGGCGGGCCGGACGTCTTCGTGCACTACTCGGAGATCCAGGGGCAGGGATTCCGCACCCTGGACGAGAACCAGCGGGTCGAGTTCGAGATCGGCCAGGGCACCAAGGGTCCGCAGGCCCAGAACGTGCGCAAGGTCTGATCGCGGCGGGACCGTCCGGGCGGAACCGCTCGGGCGGACGGGTCGTCGCGTGACAACAGGCCCCCGACCGGGATGGTCGGGGGCCTGCGCGTTGTCGTGCTGCTGCCGATCGGCGGCGGCTAGAAGCCGCGCTGGCGGGCTTCCCACTCCAGTCGCTGCATGACCCACTCGGTGGCCAGCGCCTGCGGGGACGTCTGCCGCTCCGCGGCCAGTTCCTTCAGCTGCTCGTTCGCCATGAGCTGGAGGCGGAGCTGGTAGACCTGCGCGTTGCCGAAGCTGGTGCCGGCGGTGGTCTCCGCGTCCGCGGTCTCCGGGGCGAGGGCTGCGAGGTACGACGTCAACTCGTCGTCGGGCAGCGTCTCGTCCTGTTCGGACGCGGGAGGGCGATGCCGGCCGGACTTCGACCGTCCAAGGGATCCAAGAGGCACCGCGCAACGATAACGGTTGGATTGCGGAGTCGCCCGAAGTGTGGCCTGGGTCACAGATGTGTGCATGGAGAGGCCCCCGCGCCAGGGGGAGGAACGCGGGGGCCGGAGGGGATCTCCACAGGCGCTGACCGGGGGTGTGTCAGCAATTCGGATTCTTGCACGCGCACGTGGGCATGGGGAGTGGGTTGACCCGAAATCTTCAGCGGGCCGATCACCGGAACCGCTGGCCGGACCCCCTGTGCGGCCGGATGGCCGACGCCGGTGGAGGCCGCCGCTAGGGGGTCTTCGGGTCGTCGGGCGGCGGCTCCAGGTTGGTGATCTCGCCCTCCAACCGCTGCACCAGTTCCTCGAGCCCCGCGAGCATCCCGTCGAGTTCGCTCATCTTGTCGTTCATGAGCCGGTCGATGTCCGCCTCGATCGCGGACAGCGAGAGGCTGCCGAACAACTCCTGCGGGTCCACCGGCCCACCCGCGCCGGGCCCGCCCGCCTCGGCCGCACCGCCGCCGGGCGCGTCCTCGGCCCCGGTC
>NZ_JBHTLK010000358.1:0-4385 GCF_042678885.1 Saccharothrix hoggarensis | reverse complement strand
GCCCGCCGATCGGCCGCGTGCACGACGTCCGGCCGCCAGTCGCGCAGCAGCGCCCGCGCCCGCCGACCCGCCCGGACGTCGGTCTTGTCGCCGACCTCCACCAGCTCGTGGCGCCCGGCCACCGCCTCCGCACCCCGGAGCGGCACGGGGCCGAACACGCGCACGTCGACGTCACCGGTGTCCAGCAGCGCGCGGGCGAGGCGGACGGTGACGTCCACCGGTCCCCCGCTGTCCTGGGTCAGCAGGTACGCGATCCGGGGCCGCCTCACCGGACACCGACCACGAGCTTGTCCACCAGGGTCGCGACCTGGTCGGCCACCTGCCGCCGGTCGAACAGCAGCTCGACCCGCCGCCTGCCGTGCGCGCCCTCCTCGTCGGCCAGCGCCGGGTCGGCGAGCCGCCGCGCGACCGCCTCCGCCAACGCCGCGACGTCACCCTCGTGCGGCACCGCGCCGGCCTCACCCGCGCTCTGCCGCGCCCCGCCGACGTCGAACGCCACCACGGACCGCCCGCACGCCATCGCCTCCAACGGCACCAGCGCCATCCCCTCCGCCCGCGACGGCATCACGACCACGTCGGCGGCGGCGTAGAAGTCGGCGACCGCGTCGTCGTGCCCCCACCACAGCACGGACGCGTCGTCGTGCTCGGCCCGCCACCGCTCGGCCATCGGCCCCTCGCCGACCAGCACCAACCGGGCGTCCGGCACCCGCTCCCGCACCAGGGGCCACGCCGCGAGCAGCTGGTCCTGGCCCTTCAGCGGCGCGAGACGCCCGACGCACACCGCCGTGGGCGCGTCGGGCAGGCCGAGCCGCCGCCGCGCGGCGAGCCGGTCGGCGGGGTGGAACCGCTCGGTGTCCACGCCGTTGCACACCACCTCGGCGGGTCCGGTCACGCCGGCGGCACGGCCCAGGGCCAGCTCGTCGTCGCTCACGCACACCAACTGGTGCGTCCACCGGGCCGCCAGCCGCTCCCACGCGCGGGCCGCGCGCCCCACGACGCCGCCGGCGCTCTGGAACGACCACATGTGCGGCTGGAACAACGTCGGCTGACGCCCGCGCACGACGAGCCTCCCGACCATGCCGGCCTTGGAGCTGTGCAGGTGCACGACGTCCGGCGCGAGGTCGCGCAGGAGGCGCCGCAACCGGACCGCCTCCCCCAGCAGGCCCGGTCCCGGTTGCCGCCCGGCGGGCCACTCCCGCACCTCGACCCCCACGGCCCGCGCGCGATCGGCGAGGGGGCCGGGCGGGCACACCACGGCGACCGCCCACCCCTGGTCCCGCTGCGACCGCACCAACTCCAGCACCACCCCGGCCACGCCCGCCGCGACGGGCTGGCTCACGTGCACGACCCTCACCGCCGCACCTCGCGCAACGCCTCCCGGTTCGCCGCCACCACGACCACGCCGCACACCACCGTCAACACGACCCCTTCGGTCATCGCGCCCACCACGGAACCGGGTGGGCCGAACACGTCACCCGCCAGGAAAGCCACCGCCGCGCAGCACCCGGCCGCCACGACCACGCCCACGACACCCCCGCGCAGCGCGCCCAGCGGCGGGCTGAGCCCCCGCCGGGCCAGCGCCAGCCACGTCCACGGCACCAGCAGCCACGCCGCCGCCACCTGCACCGCGGCGACGGCCACCACGCCGTGCGACGTGAACGCCAGCAGCCCGCCCACCAGCAGCACCAGGTGCGTGGCCTCCAGCGCCAGGTACCGGCGCGCGTGCCCGGCCGCCTTCAGCACCTGGTACCAGACGTGCAGGAGGCTGATCCCCAAGCCGTACAGGCACAGCAGCGCCAACGGCGTCGCCGCGCCCGCCCACCGCCCGCCGAACACGACCACGCGGTCGGACATCGCCGCCGTCACCGCGTAGAGGCCGCCGGTCACCACCAGCACGGCCGTCGTCGCCCGACCGACCACTTCGGACAGTTCTCCGCCGTCCCGGATCAGCCTGGCGCACAACGGGAGCAGCACACCGCCGAGCACCACCGCCACGAGGATGTACGGCACCCAGGCGATCCGGTAGGCCAACGAGTACACGCCGACCGCCTCCGGCCCGTGCGCCCGCCCGAGCGCCAGGTAGTCGAGGTTGATCAGCAGCACCGCGACCAGCGCCCCCGGCCCCACCAGCGCGATCCACCGCACCGCCTCGGCCGCCGCGCCCGCGTACCGGACCGGCCGCACCCGCACCACGACGACCACGCCCAGCACGGGCTGCGCGACGGCCGTGCACAGCAGCCCGACCACGAGCGAGAGGGGTCCGACGCCGCCCGCCGCGAGCGCGATCGTCACCGCCGCGCCGAGCACGCCGCCGCCCGCGTCGGGGAGCAGCCGGCGGCGGAAGTCCAGGTCGCGGTGCAGCAGCCCCATCTGCACCCCGGCCACCGCCGAGAACGGCAGGCTCAACGCCGCCCACCGCACGAGGGGCGCGACGGACGGCGCGTCCAGCGCGTGGGCGATGCCGTCGGCCGCGAGCACCAGCCCGAGTGCCAGCGCCAGACCCGTGCCCGCGCTGAGGGTGAGCAGCGTGCCCGCCACCCGGCGCGGATCGCGGTCCGTGCGGCTGACCACGTCGTAGACGCCCATCGACTGCACGACCTGGCCGATGTTCACCAGCGCCACGGCGAGCGCCACCAGGCCGAGGCCCTCCTCGGTGAGGAACGCGGCCAGCACGAGCGTGACGCCCATCTGGCTGCCCTTGCTGACCACGTTCACCAGGAACAGCCACAGCGAGCCGCGCACGGCCCGCTGGCCGACCGCCGTCACGTCCGTCCCGAGTGGACCGGACGGCGTGCCGCCGTGAAGGCGACGAGCAGCAGCCACGCCGCGACGACGGCCACCCCGTCGACGGTCACGTCGACCCGCGTGCCGGCCACGTCCCGGATCGCCAGGTTCACGAAGTGCAGGTGCGCGAACGGGACCAGCAGGAGCAGCAGCGGCCAGCCGAGCCGGTCGCGGCGGCGCCACCACAGCACCGCCACCGCCGCCATCGACGGCACGGCGATCAGCACGTCACCTGGCTGGTGCACGACCGCCACCACCACGGCCAGGCAGGTGAGCAGGTCGGCCGCGGCCGGTTCGCCGAGCCGGTCCAGCCGCCGGGCCAGGACCGCGCTCACCGCGAGCACCCCGACCAGCGCGAACGCCTCCGCCCCCGGCGGCAGCCAGCCCGTGACCCGGTACCAGACGGCGGCGAGGTCGACGCGCTGCGCGGTCATCGAGTCCACCGCGCCGTACGCGGTCTGGCCGGCGTGCGCCAGGTTCGCCGCGATCACGTCCAGGAACGGCCCGATCCCGCCGCCGCGCACCACCAGCGGCACCACGACGACCAGGCTCGCCACCGCCGCGACGGCCGTGCCGGTGAGCGCGACCCGCCGCGACCCGCGCGCGAACAGCAGCACCGCCAGCGGCAGGCCGAACTGCGGCTTCAGCCACGCCAGCGCCAACGCGACCGCCGCCCACCTCGGGTGGCTGGTGCGGGCCAGCAACGCGCCCGCCGCGCCGACCGCGACGAGCGGGTTCACCTGGCCGACGTACAACTGCGCCTTGCCGACCTGGCTGAGCAGCAGCACGGTCGAGATCACCGCCGTGCCGAGCGCCAGTGGCACGTGGGGGCGCAGCCGGCCCGCCGCCAGCCCGGCCAGCGCGATCAGCAGCACCAACGACGCCAGCGCGAACGCCACCGCCCCCACCCGGTAGCCCGGCGCCGCGAACGGAGCGTGCAGCAGCAGGTGGTAGGGCTGGTAGAGGTTGAAGTTCTGGCGGACCGGCCAGTGCTCGAACATCGTCGCCGGGTGGTACGGGTTGCCACCCGCGAGGAACTCGCGGATCGGGAAGTACAGCGCGTCGCGGAAGTCCTGCATCCGCTCCTCGGGCAGGTTGGCCCAGGTCGGGTGCGGCACCTCCCACGACGGCCGCAGCGCGCGCCACGCCGCCGTGCCGCCCGCCAACGCCACCAGGACGGTGAGCAGGGTGCGCGTTCGCGCGCCGGACGACGTGCCGCCGAGCCGCGGCCGGGTCTGCTCGCTCACGGGACCACCAGCACGGCGATCACGGTCGCCGGCGCGGGCAGCGCGGCCGCCGCGGCGGCCAGCTCCTCGTGCCGCCTGCCGAGCGCCCGTCCGGCCTCGTCCCGGCCGGCGGCACGGCGGGAGGCCGCGCCCACTCCCACGGGCCACCGCTCCGGGACCGCCGGGACGAGCGCGATCACCGCCTCGCCATCACCGGGTTCGCCGGTCTTGTCCGGCAGCTCGGCGGCCAGGGCCTCGGCGCGCGAGGTCAGCTCCGGGACCTCCGCCACGACCCGCGCGGGGCGGGCGGACGCCTCGCACAGCACCGTCAGGCGCCCCGTCAGGTCGGGGTCGTCGTCGGGCAGCAGCACGACC
>NZ_JBHTLK010000357.1:0-4446 GCF_042678885.1 Saccharothrix hoggarensis | reverse complement strand
GACCGCGTCCGCGCGGCGCACGGGCAGGGCGTCGGCCCGGAGCCCGGCCACCTGCCGTTCACGGCGGGCGCGAAGCGGGCGTTGGCGCTGGCCGTGCGGGAGTCGCTGGCGCTGGGACACCGGCACGTCGACACCGGGCACCTGCTGCTGGGCGTGCTGGCCGAGGGCGAGGCCGCCGTGGTGGACCTGCTCGCCGGGTACGGGCTCGACGTCGTGGACGTGCGGGACCGGGCGTTCGCCGCGCTGGCCGGCATCGACCTGGCGCCCGCCCGTCGGTCCGCGCGCCTGTTCCTCAGCTACCGCCGGCCGCAGGACCTCCACCTCGCGGGCCGCATCGCCGACCGGCTGGACGACATCGGCCGGTCCGTGGTCGGCGACGTCGGCGAGTGCGACGTGCTGCTGGCCGTCGTCGGGCCGGACTGGGCGCCGACCGACTCGATGCGGACGGAGGTGGCACGGGCCGCGGAACGCGCCGTGCCCGTGGTCCCGGTGCTGGTCGACGGGGCGGTGCTGCCCGCCGACCAGCTGCCGGCGACCGCCGCGCCACGCCCGGCCCCGCCGCTCACCCTGCGGCACGAGACGTTCCGGGCGGACGTGGCGCGGCTGGCCGACGTCGTCCGCTACGCCCAGCCGGGCATCGGGTAGCCCGCCATCAGCTCGGCGACCTCGGCGGCGATGCGGTCGAGCGCCCCCTCGTCGTCCGCCGACCGGACCGCCCGGTCGATCCACTCGGCGATCGCCGGCATCTGCTCGGCGGTCAGGCCGCGGGTGGTGATGGCGGCCGTCCCGAGCCGCACGCCGGACGGGTCGAACGGCCTGCGCGGGTCGAACGGCACCGTGTTGTAGTTCGCCTCGATGCCCGCCCGGTCGAGGGCCTTGGCGGCGGGCTTGCCGCCGATGGCCTTGGACGTCAGGTCCACGAGCACCAGGTGGTTGTCGGTGCCGCCGGACACCAGGTCGAACCCGCGGTCGAGCAGCGCCGCCGCCAGGGCGCGGGCGTTCTGCACGACGGCGTGCGCGTACAGGCCGAAGGACGGCTCCGACGCCTCGCCGAGCGCGACCGCGATGGCGGCGGTGGTGTGGTTGTGCGGTCCGCCCTGCAGACCGGGGAACACGGCCTTGTCGATCGGCTTCGCGTGGGCGGCGTCGGTGAGGATCATTGCGCCGCGCGGGCCGCGCAGGGTCTTGTGGGTGGTGGTGGTGATCACGTGGGCGTGCCCGACGGGTGACGGGTGCGCGCCGCCCGCGACGAGGCCCGCGATGTGGGCGATGTCGGCCGCGAGGACGGCGCCGACCTCCTCGGCGATCTCGGCGAAGGCCGGGAAGTCGATGGTGCGCGGGATGGCCGTGCCGCCGCAGAAGATCACCTTCGGGCGTTCCGCGCGGGCCAGGTCGCGGACCTCGTCCAGGTCCACCACGCCGGTCTCCTTGCGGACGCCGTACTGGACGCTGCGGAACCACTTGCCGGTGGCCGAGACGCTCCACCCGTGGGTGAGGTGGCCGCCGGCGGGCAGCGCCATGCCCATGACGGTGTCGCCGGGGTTCAGGAACGCCAGGTAGACGGCGAGGTTCGCGGGCGAGCCCGAGTACGGCTGGACGTTGGCGTGGTCGGCGCCGAACAGGGACTTGGCGCGGGCGACGGCCAGTTCCTCGATCGGGTCGACGACCTGCTGGCCCTCGTAGTACCGGCGGCCGGCGTAGCCCTCGGAGTACTTGTTGGTCAGCACGGAGCCGGTGGCTTCGAGGACGGCGGTCGAGACGTAGTTCTCGGAGGCGATCAGGCGGATCTTCTCGAACTGGCGGCGGGCCTCCGCCTGGACCAGCCGGGCGACCTCGGGGTCCGTGCCGGTGAGCGAGGGGATGGCGGGTTCGTGCACGACGACCTCCACGCGCGCGGGGGCGCTGCCGTAGCACCCAGGCGCGCGGTGCGATTCGGCGAAACGCTCCCCGGTGGTCGTTCCCACCCTCGGCACGCCAGTCGCGAACACCCGGATCGTACCTCAGTCCTCCCGGCCCGCCGGGGTCTTGATGCGGTGGGCGATGGCCACGACGGCGAGCACGGCGGACATCGCCGGGTCGACCTCGCCCTCCGGCCCCCCGTCCCGCTCCGGGTGGACCTCGTCGCCGACGGGGTGGCCGGTGGCGGTCTTGACGGGCTCGTCGCCGAGCGCGTCCGCGGCCTCGATCCATCGCGCCCGCGGCGCCGCCGACCGCCTCGTGGAAGTCCTCGTGCCACAGCGCGCCGGTGACCGGGTCGGGTTTGGACGGCAGCTTGTCATCGGACTGCCGAACCTCGCGGCGTCCACCGCCATCGGGGCTCCACCCCATCCTCATCCGGTCCGAGGTTGACGGTTGGGCGGAACGGACCATTGCCGCAATGGTCGGCCGACCCAATACTTTGGGTTGGAAACCTTCCAACCGGCCCTGTGCCACGTCAGCACTTCCCCCTGCCTCGAAAGGACTGACGTGCTCGATCGGCGAACGTTCGTGCTGGGTGCCGCCGCTACCGCGGCGCTCGCCGGCGCACTACCGGCCCACGCGGCTCCCGCGTCGGGCGACACACCGGACACGGCAGACACCACCAACCACACCGCGGGCGTGTTCACCGCGCCCGACGGCGCCACCCTGCTCCTCACCCGCCAGGACGGCCACTGGGTGCTCCTCGACGAAGGCGGGTCCGTGCGGATCACGTCCGGGCTCGCGGGCGCCGACCTGGTCGACGTCACCGGCGACGGCACCCGCGCGATCGCGGTCGGCGCCCTCGCCGGCGACCCGGTCGCGGCCGTCTGGGAGTCCACCGACGCCGTCACCTGGCGCGAAGTGCGCCGCCTGCACGGCGTGCGGTCCGAGTTCACCGCGGTCGGCGACGGCCTCGCGCTCGGCTCCGTCGTGAAGCACGAACGCGCTTCGGTGGTCCGCATCGCCGCCCGGCGCACCCCGTCGGGCACGTGGACCACCGTCCCGCTGCGCGGCCTGGAGTGGACCGACGGGCTGACGGCCACCGCCGTCACCGCCACGACCGGCGGCTGGATCGCCGCCGCCGTCGACCTCTCCGGCACGGTCCTGCACACGTCGCCCGACGGCGTCACGTGGACCGCGCGCCCCCGGCTGGACGGTGTCGCGGTGCGCGGCCTCGCCCAGATCGGCGACCGCGTGCACTGGGTCGGCAACGAGGTGGTCGACGCCACCCCGCTCGCCGGCGTGCTCGACGCGGACCGGACCCGTCCGGCCGTGCCGGCGGACGCGAAGGCCCTGGGTGTCGCCGGCACCCGCACCGGCTGGCTCACCGGCGGCCGGCTGATCACCGCGGAGGCGACCCGATGATCACGTTCAGCCGGATCGACGGCACCCCCGTCTACTACTGGCGGTCGGGCCGCGGCAACACGACCCTGCGCAACTGGCAGGCCACCCAGGCGTTCTACGACAGCCTGGTGCTGTGGATCAGGGACCTGCGGTCGCTGTCGTCGGCGTACGGCAGCATCACCTACCTGGTGTCGGCGGGCTTCTACGTCAACAAGCCCGGCGAGCACGGCGCGGGCACGGCGATGGACCTCGACTACGTCCAGTGGAGCGGCGGCCAGGTGTCGTCCCCGCTGGACCAGCACCACGCGTCCGGCACCCTCGCCACCCGGCGGCGGTACCTGGCGGTCGACGCGGTCTGCCGGCGGCGGTTCCGGTACGTGCTGGACGGCTGGTACAACGCCGCCCACGCCGACCACATCCACTCCGACTTCGGCGGCCTGCCGGTCCGCTGCGTCACGGGTTCGGAGAGCGACGTCAAGTTCGTCCAGTCGTTGTGCAACAACTTCATGAGCTCCGGTCTGGTGGTGGACGGCATCTGGGGTCCGAAGACCCAGAGCGCGTTCACGACCGCCAAGTCGCGCCTCGGCGTGACGGGTGACCCGCACACCAGCAGCGCGGCCTGGCAGACGTTCCTGTCCGCGGCGGCGCGCCGGGGGTTCGCGAACCAGGCGTTCTGACGCGACCACCGCGACGGGCCCGGAGTCGGCGACGGCTCCGGGCCCGTCGTCGTCCCCCGGGCCGGTGACCGCCCGATCATCGGGATCACGTGACGAGCGCATTACCCGATGGTGGAGGGCGAGGACGGCATATCCCGTTGCAGTCGGGGGCATCCCGACCGGGACAGGTCCGTTGTGGAGCGTGGCGGCGACGACGTCGGCCACGCCGAGACGAGGGGATCACCGGAGATGTCGGAGAAGAAGGCGGTCCGCCCCGGCGCCAGACCCGCCCGGCCGCCGCTGGGCGCACGACGGGGTGACGTCGTGGAGCCCGTCCCCGGGCCGCGCGCCGGCGCACCCGGGCACCGCGGCCGGGTGGTGCGTGGATGAGCACGTCCGAAGTGGACCTGGCCCCGATCGGGTTGGTGCCGGAGCAGGGCGGCGCCGCGGCGGTCGAGCGGACCGGGCCGAGCATGGCGGAGCTGCG
>NZ_JBHTLK010000356.1:0-4474 GCF_042678885.1 Saccharothrix hoggarensis | reverse complement strand
CGACCGCCGGACCGGCCCGCGCGCGGTTCGCCCTTCGGCTCGCCGTCGCGGGCCCGGACAGGGCGGGACCTCGGCGTGGCGTCGCGGCCACGCCGAGGGTCCCGTTCCCGTCGTGCCATCAGCTCTCCGGCGTGTACCGCGGGAAGGCCAGGTCACCGGCGTAGCGCGCGGCGTCGCCCAGGGCCTCCTCGATGCGCAGCAGCTGGTTGTACTTCGCGGTGCGCTCGCCGCGGGCGGGCGCGCCGGTCTTGATCTGACCCGCGCCGACGGCCACCGCGAGGTCGGCGATCGTGGTGTCCTCGGTCTCGCCGGACCGGTGGGACATCATCGACTTGTAGCCGTAGGACGTGGCCAGCGCGACCGCGTCCAGCGTCTCCGACAGCGTGCCGATCTGGTTGACCTTCACCAGCAGCGCGTTGGCCGCGCGGCGGGAGATGCCCTCCTCCAGCCGCTCCGGGTTCGTCACGAACAGGTCGTCGCCGACGATCTGCACGCGCTCGCCCAGCTCGGCCGTCATCTGCACCCAGCCGTCCCAGTCGTCCTCGGACAGCGGGTCCTCGATGGAGACCATCGGGTAGGCGTTGACCAGCTCGGTGTAGTAGCCGGTCATCTGCTCGGCGCTGCGCTTGGTCTTCTCGAACGTGTACGCGCCGTCCGAGTAGAACTCGGTGGCGGCCACGTCGAGCGCGAGCGCGATGTCGCGGCCGGGGGTGAAGCCGGCCTTCTCGATCGCGACCAGGATCAGGTCCAGCGCGTCGCGGTTGCTCGACAGGGACGGCGCGAAGCCGCCCTCGTCGCCCAGGCCCGTGCCCAGGCCCTTGGACTTCAGCACGGACTTCAGCGCGTGGTACGTCTCGGCGCCCCAGCGCAGGGCCTCGCGGAAGCTCTCCGCGCCGATCGGCGCGATCATGAACTCCTGGATGTCCACGTCGGTGTCGGCGTGCGCGCCACCGTTGAGGATGTTCAGCATCGGCACCGGCAGGACGTGCGCGTTCGGGCCGCCGACGTACCGGAACAGCTCCAGGCCGCTGGACGCCGCCGCCGCCTTCGCCACCGCGAGCGAGACGCCGAGGATGGCGTTCGCGCCCAGGCGGGACTTGTCCGGCGTGCCGTCCAGGTCGACCAGCTTCTGGTCCACCACCCGCTGCTCGACGGCCTCGATGCCGACCAGCTCGGGACCGATCTCGTCGAGCACCGCCGTGACCGCGCGCTCGACGCCCTTGCCCAGGTAGCGCTTGGCGTCGCCGTCCCTCAGCTCGACCGCCTCGTGCTCGCCGGTCGACGCGCCGGACGGAACCGCCGCACGCTCCAGCGTGCCGTCGTCCAACGCCACCTCTACCTCGACGGTCGGGTTGCCTCGCGAGTCCAGGATCTCGCGGGCGCCGACCTGCTCGATGACCGCCACGTGCGCTCCCTCGTCAGACCATCTGTGTATCGATGCCGAGCCTAGTTGGTGCAAGGTGTGGGACGGCCCCGGCTCGCTGGTTGGGGCGCCCGTCGGAAGGGGTTCACGCGTGGTTCACGTGGCGCGGGGTGGGGAAGGGCCGGTGCTGGTGCTGCTGCACGGGCTCGGCGCGACCGGGTCGGTGTGGCGCGGAGCTGCGGATTCGTGGCCGGGGGCGTGGGTGGCGGTGGACCTGCCGGGGCACGGCCGGTCCGCGCCGCTGGACCGGTACTCGTTCGGCTCGCTGGCCGCCGCGGTGGCGTCGGCGGCGCCGTCGGGTCCGGTGGCCGTGCTCGGGCACTCGCTGGGCGGCGTGGTGGCGCTGGCGCTGGCGAGCGGGTGGTTCGGGGTGGACGTGCGGGCGGTCGGCGCGGTGGGCGTCAAGCTGCGGTGGACGCCGGAGGAGCTGGCGAAGGCGGCGGCGCTGGCCGGGAAGCCCGCCCGCGTCTTCGGCACGCGGGACGAGGCGGAGGCGTGGGCGTCCCGCCTGGCGGGAGTTCCGGTGGACGACGGCGTGGTCGAGGTCGACGGCGGCTGGCGGGCGGCGCTGGACCCGGCCGCGTTCGGCGTGGGCGCGCCGGACGTCGCGGGGCTGCTCGCGGTGGCGAAGGCGGCGGCGGCGCTGTCGGCGGGCGAGCTGGACCCGATGTGCCCGCCGGAGCACCTGCGCGCGGCCCGGGCGGACGGGCTGGTGCTGCCCGGCGTGGGGCACAACGCCCATGTGGAGCAACCCGAGGCCCTCGGGCCCGTGCTCGACCGGCTGCACGGGCTGCTCGTCCGGTGACACGCCCGTCCCGTCATCCGGTCGGCTGTCGAACTGCGACCGGATGCGCGGGTAGCGTTGATCGAACCATGACGGACAGCACCTTCGAGGCGTTCCGCCGAGCCGAGGCGCTGCTCGCGGAACGCCGACCGCTGGAGGCGCTGCGCGAGCTGCGGGTCGTGCTCGAAGCGGCGCCGGAGCAGGCGGGCGTGCAGCTGCTCGCGGGTCGGGCCTACCTGGGTTCGGCCCAGCTGAAGCGCGCCGAGGCGGCGTTCCGGAAGGTGCTGGAACTGGACCCGAGCGACCACTACGCGCGGTTCGCGCTGGGGCGGACGTTGCAGCGGCAGAGCCGGTTGACCGAGGCGTTGACGCAGCTGCGGATGGCGGCGGCGATGAACCCGTCGCCCGAGTACCAGGAGGCGTTGGGCGAGGTCAGCGCCCGCCTCGCGGTCGAGCGCGACCGCTGATCCCGGTACCGTCGGGGGTGGACGGCGGTCGATGGGGTCGGTGCTGATGACGGGTGCGTGCGAACTCGGCGAGGTCGTGGCGTCGCGGCGGGTGGAGTGCGTCGCGCCGGACGGCACGCGGACGTCGGTGCTGATCCGGATCGGCGCGCCCCGCCCCGACCCGTTGAGCGACCACGGCGACTGGTGCTGCCCGCACCAGATCCTCGGCTTGGGCGACGAGGCCGTCGGCGCGTCGTTCGGGGTGGACTCGCTCCAGGCGCTGCTGCTCAGCGTGTACGGCGTGCGGTTGAAGCTGGCGGCGCGGGCCGAGGAGGCGTCGGTGACGCTCGACTGGCTGGGCCTGCCGGACCTCGGGCTGACGGTCGTCCCCGACGCCGGCGCCCGGCCGACCGGGAACGGACCGCCCGGCGCGTGACGGTCAGCCGCCGACGCTCGCCCTGGCGTAGGCGTCGGCGCCGCTGTAGACGTTCTGGCCGTACTCGGTCGAGTTGTTGTAGTCCAGCACGGCCGCCCACCAGCCCGCGCCCGTGCCCAGGTCGCGTCCGCCCGAGCACAGGTACCGGGCGGCGGCGAGCGCGGCGTCGTCGATGTTCTGCGGGTCCGGCTCCCGGCCGTCGCCGTTGGCGCGCACCGCGTACCGGGCCCACGTGGTCGGGATGAACTGCATCGGGCCGACCGCCCGGTCCCACGTCGTGTCGCCGTCGAGCCGGCCGCCGTCGCTGTCGGCGATCGCCTTCACGCCCGGCGAGCCGTCCAGCGGGATGCCGATGATCGGGCGCGACGGCCGGCCGTCCTCGCCGAGCCGCGCGCCGCCGATGGTGCCGTGGTGCGACTCGATGCGGCCGATGCCGGCCAGCGTCGCCCACGAGATCCGGCAGGCCGGGTTCTGGTTGCGCATCACCAGGTCCGCGATGGCGTAGGCGCGCAGCGCACGGGCCGGGATGTCGGTCTTCTCGGACAGCGACGCGGCCCAGCCGGTCAGGGGCTCGGCGCTGCCGGTGACGGCGGGCGAGGCCTGGGGCTGCCCGGACGCCGGCACCTCGCCGGCCGAGCCCGGAGCGGCGGCGCCCGGCTCGACCTCCAGGAACGGCACGGGGAACGGCGGGTCGGCGGCGGGCCGCGGCGCGGACCGGTTGAAGGTGGCCAGGGCCCAGGCGCCGCCGGCCACGAAGGCCAGCAGCAGCAGCACCAGCGCCAGGCGTCCGACGAGGTTGCCGGCACTGCCGCGCGTCGGGGGGCGCGGCTCGGTCTTGGAGGGCGGCGGGACGACCACCAGCCCAGGCTACGTGCTCCCCACGCGTGTTCGGCCCTGCTCGGCGGGACCCGTTGGACCGCCCGGTCGGGCGCCGCCGGTCCGGCGCAGGTCAGGCGGTGGAACGCGGCACTGGGACGTGCCGGAATTCCACGCCGCGTCGCCTGCGCACGGGGACGCCGGCCGCTACGGGGCGGGGTCGGACGGTGACGTGGCGGGCGGCTCCGGAGCGGTGGTGGGCGGCTGGGTGGTGGCCGGGGGCGCGGTCGTGGGTGGAGGCGTGGTGGCCGGCGGGGCGGTCGTGGGCGGTGACGTCGGCGGTGCGGTGGTGGGCGGTGGGGTCGTGGGCCGCCCGGTGGCACGCGGGAACGACGGCCCGTGCGGCGTGGTCGACGGCTGGGGCAGCGACCGGAACAGCGGCGGCACCACCGGTTGCGTGACGTGGGTGGTGGCGGTCGGGCCGGGCGGGCTGCCGGGCTGCGGGCGGTCCGACCGGGGCGGCGGTCCCGGGTGGTCGGGGTGGTGCGGGCGGGACGGCGCGGGCGGGA
>NZ_JBHTLK010000355.1:0-4554 GCF_042678885.1 Saccharothrix hoggarensis | reverse complement strand
GGCCGTGCGGGTCCTGCGGCGGGCCGCCGACGAGGGCGCGGCCGTGCTGGTCGCCACGCACCACGATCAGGTGCACCGCGCGGCCGACCGCACCGTGGTGCTCGCCGGCGGGCGGCTCTCCGTAGACTAGGCGGCGATGTTGCGTCGATTCGTGGCCGTCGCCCTGGTGTTCCCGCTGCTTGCCCTCCTGCTGGTGGTCAGCGACTCGCCGTACCCCTCGTTGCCCGGTCCGAAACGCGACGCGCCGCGCGCCCTCGTGGCGTTGGGCGACAGCACGATGGCCGGTGAGGGCGCGGGCACGTACGAGCCCGGCACGGACGGCGAGAACGGCAACTGGTGCCACCGGTCGCTGAAGGCGTCCGTCCACAAGACACGGGTCGACGGCGTCGACGAGGTGTTCAACCTGGCCTGCTCGGGCGCGAACTCGGAGCAGGTCGGCATCACCGACCAGGTGCGCAACACGGAGGGCTCGCAGGCCAGGCAGCTGGCCGCGATCGCGCGCGAGTACCGGGTGTCGGTGGTCGTGGTCGCGGTCGGCGCGAACGACGACCCGAGGTTCGCCGACGTGCTCGGCGCGTGCCTGCGGGCGTGGATCGAGCGCCGCACCGACTGCGCCAAGGCGATGGCGGACGAGTGGAAGGCCCGCGTGGAGCGGATGACGCCCAAGGTGGAGCGGGCGTTGCGCGACGTGCGCCGGGTGTTGCAGGACGAGGGCTACACGCCCCGCTCGTACACGCTGGTGCTCCAGTCGTACGCCGCCCCGGTCGCCCCCGGCCTGCCGTTCGACCTGCAGAACCTCGCCGGCTGCCCGCTGCGGACGGGTGACCTGGAGTGGGTGCGCGAGGAGGCGGTCGACCAGCTGTCGGAGGGCTTGCGCAAGGCGGCGAAGTCCGTGGAGGCGCGGTTCCTCGACCTGTCGCGGGCGGGTGACGGGCGCGAGGCGTGCATGGGCGGCAAGAAGCCGGAGGAGGAGTGGTTCACCCGGCTCACCGTCGACTTCGACGGGTTGCGCGACGAGGCGCGGGCCCGGCACGCGCTGCAGGAGTCGTTCCACCCCAACGCGCGCGGGTACGAGCAGTTCGGCCGGTGCATGACGGAGTTCCTGACCACGACGGCGCGGGAGGCGTCGTGCGTCGCCGGGGACGACGGCAACCTCACCGCCGTCGTCGGTCCGAGGGACTGACCGCCTCCCCGTCGGCTGTGAGCCTCGGCGAGGCCGGGTGGCCGCGCGTCGCGCCGACCGGGGTGCCACCCGCGACGTACCTACCGGACCAACCGGTTCGACGTGCGTCGGGCATGCCCCGCCACGCGCCGGGGGTATGCGGTCATAGGCACCGCCCGCAGGCGCGGGCGGTCGGGTGTTCGGTTTCCAGTTCCGCGCGGGTGCCGCCGAACTTCACGTAGCTGCCGATCCACCTGACACCGCGGCTCGGTGTCCCGTTGATCGTGGCGCAGGAGGCGCGGTGCAGGAAGAGGTTGTTCGGGTTCAGGCTCCGTTCCGCGTTGACGACGTACTGGTCCTGGTTGTCCGCCAACCAGCGCTCGTACGCGCCGTTGTCCTCCGTGAACCTCCGCATCGGGACATCATCCACCGCGCGGCCTCACCGAGCGTCGGCCATCCGGCGCCACTCGTCCTCCAGAATCGCGTAGATCAGCGCCTCGCCCCACGCTCCCTTGAAGAACTCGTTGTGCCGGAAGTGTGCCTCGCGGCGCATGCCGAGGCGCTCCATCACCCGCCACGACGGCTCGTTGAACGCGTCGCACGACGCCACGATCCGGTGCAGGCCGAGGTGGGTGAAGCCGAGGTCCAGCATGGCGGCGGCGGCTTCGGTGGCGTAGCCGTTGCCGTGGTGGTCGGGGTGGAAGATGTAGCCCACCTCGCCCTGCCGGTGCTCCTCGCTGAGCCACTTCAGCACCGCCTCGCCGATCACCACGCCGTCCTTCTCCACGGCCAGTGCGAGGTGGTCGCCCTCCTTCTCCGGCCACGTCACGGACGCCTTCAGCGCCAGGCTCTCGGTCGTCTCCTCGGGGCTCCTGGGCCCGCCGTAGAGGTGCCGCACGACGTCCGGCCGCGACTGCCACGAGTGCAGCGCGGCGTGGTCGTCGGGGGTGAACGGGCGCAGGGTGAGGCGTGCGGTCCGAATGGGGTAGTCGGGCTTCGTCACACCGGTCAATCTACGAGGATCGCGCGCAGCCGTCGTCCGAGTTCCGCGGCCAGCCCGGCGAGGTCCCGGTCGGGGAACCGGTAGGGCCCCCGCTCGGCCGAGAACGCGGCGAACTGCTGCTCCTCGTACGGCACGCCGGGAGGCAGGGGCGCCAGGTGCCAGTGCGCGTGCCGGTTGCCCTGCTGGCTGCCGAGGCTCAGCACGTACAGGCGCTCGGTGGGGACGACGGCGGTCAGCGCGGTGCCGGCGGCGTGGAGGACCCGCTGCAACGCGAGGTAGTCGGCCGGCGGGAAGTCGCCGATGACGTGTTCGCGGTGCTCGACGGGCGCGACCAGCAGGTGCCCCCACATGAACGGGAACTTGCTGAGGAACACCACGGCGCGCTCGTCGCGGTGGGCCACGTGGTGCGGGTAGTCGGGGTTGCCGGCCAGCAGCTCGCAGACGAAGCACGCCCGGCGCACCAGCTCCAGGTAGGACTCCTCGTCCCAGCCGACGCGGGTCATCGGCGGCCGACCAGGTGGAAGAAGCGGGCGATCAGCGGGTACGGCATGCGGTCGGCCAAGGCCGGCTCCAGGCGTTCGAGGTCGGCGAAGAACTCCGGGTCGTGCTTGCGGGAGTTGTCGGCGATGTAGCCGGTGACGGCGCAGATGCCGTAGTGGCCGACCACCTCGCACCCGTCGAGCCACCCGACGACCTGGTCGGCCGTGAACAGGGTGAGGGTCGTGTCGAACGTCCGCGTGCGCGCCTGGTCGGTGTCGAGGGCGGCCGGCGCGCCGGCCGGGTCGAGTGCCAGGGTCGCCTGCTGCAACGGCTCGGAGCTGCGGTTGATCGCGATCACCGACACCACGCCGCCCGGCACGGCGAGCGACACGGCCGTGCGCAGGACGTCGGCCGGGTCGGCCAGGTACTGGACGACGTTGTGCGCCGGCACCACGTCGTACCCGCCCGGCAAGGCGGGCAGCCGCGTCAGGTCGGCCTCCACCAGCCGCACCGGCAGGTCTTCGGCGGCGAACGCGCGCTCCGCCTCGGCCGGCATCTCGGCGGACCGGTCGACCACCGTCACGTCGTGGCCGCGCCGGGCCGGTCGGAGCGCGTCCGCACCGTCACCGCCGGCCAGGTCGAGCACCTTCGCCGGCGCGGGCGGCAGGTGGCGGGCCAGGTTGGCCTCGGCCTGCGAGTAGCGCAACCGTCCCCACGGTGTCCGCTGGTACTCCCGCCACCGCCGCATCCCGCCGTCGAAGGTCACCCGGCCAATCTATAGATCGGCCAGGGCCTTGATCGGAGACTCGACGCAGTCGGCGACGAACCGCAGGAACCCGCCCGCCGTGCCGCCGTCGCACACCCGGTGGTCGAAGGCCAGGGTCAGCTGCGCGACCTTGCGCACGGCGAGCTGCCCGTCCACGGCCCACGGCCGGTCGATGATGCGGCCGATGCCCAGGATCGCCGCCTCCGGGTGGTTGATGATCGCGGCCGAGCCGTCCACACCGAACACGCCGTAGTTGTTGACCGTGAACGTGCCGCCGGTCAGCGCGGCGGGCGACAACCTGCCCTCGCGGGCCGACGCCGTGTGCGCGGCGATCGCGGACGCCAGCTCGGCCGTGGTCAACGACTGCGCGTCGCGCACCACCGGCACGACGAGGCCGCGGTCGGTCTGCGCGGCGAACCCGAGGTTCACCTGGTCGAGCACCACGATCTCGTCGCCCTCGACCCGCGAGTTCAGCTCGGGGAACTTCTTCAGCCCCAGCACGGTGAACCGGGCCAGCAGCGCGAGCAGCGACACCGACGGCAGGGCGGCCCGTGCGGCCAGGAACTCCGTCGCGTCGACGTCCACCCACACGGTCGCCTCGGGGATCTCGCGACGCGAGGTGGCCAACTTCTCCGCCACCGCACCCCGCAGCCCTCGCAACGGGATGCGCCGCCCGGCCGCGGGCTCGGCGGACGGTGCGGGGGTCGGCACAGCGGTCGGGGCGGCGGTTGGGGCCGCAGTCGGCGCAGCAGTCGGGGCGGCGAGCGCGGCCAGTTCCCGTTCCACGTCCGCACGCCGGATGACACCGCCCGGCCCGGTCCCGGTCACCCGGTCGAGCGAGAGTCCGTTCTCCCGCGCCAGCCGCCTCACCAACGGCGAGATGACCGCCGGAGCCGGCGCGCCACTCGGACCAACGGGCACGACGGAACCGGCACTGCCCCCGGCTTCGGCAGGCGCAGCCGAGGCGAGCGGAGCGGCACCGGCGGACGCGACCGAGCCGACCGAAACGGCAGCGGCCTCAGCGGGCGCGACCGAACCGACCGGCACGGCACCAGCCGAAGCGGGCGCGGTGCCGTTGAGCGCGGTGTCCGCATGACCGGCCGGTGCGGCGGCGGGCACGGTGCCGTTGGGCGCGGTGCGGGC
>NZ_JBHTLK010000354.1:0-4615 GCF_042678885.1 Saccharothrix hoggarensis | reverse complement strand
GGGCCGTAGAAGTTGTAGCTCGCCACGCCGGGCACCTCGCCCAGCCGACGCCACAACGACTCGCCGATCGGCTCACCACCCAGCATGAGCACCTTCGGCCGGTGCTCGCGCTCCAACAACCCTGCCACCAGCAACTGCTGCGCGTAGGAGGGGGTCAGGTCGAGGAAGTCGATCCGCTGTCGCACGACGTACTCGATGAACGCGGGCGGGTCCAGGCGCACGTCGTCCTCCAGGACGTGCAGCTCGTGGCCGTCGGCCATGAGCACGAAACCCTCCAACGACGTGTCGAACGAGAACACCGCCGACAGCCCGACGCGCAGCCGCCCGCCACCGGCGTCGGCGACGAAGTCCTCGCGGTGGTTGACCAGCAGGTTGACCAAGCTGCGGTGCTTCACCACCACACCCTTGGGCCTGCCGGTGGAACCCGACGTGTAGATCACGTACGCCGCGTTCTCCGGCCTCAGGGGCGACAGCCGATCCCCATCGGTCAGATCGGTGGCGTCGTCGGCGGTCGGCAGTGCCCCGTCGACCACCAGCACCGGGTCGGCGTCGCGCAGCACGAAGTCCACGCGGTCGGCGGGCAGGTCCGGGTCGATCGGCAGGTAGACACCACCGGCCTTCCACACCGCCAGCAGCGCCACCACGAACTCCACCGAGCGCGGCAGCGACAGCGCCACCGAGCGCTCCGGACCAACGCCCGCAGCGACGAACGCCCGCGCGACGCGGTTGGCGCGGGCATTCAACTCGGCGAAGCTCAACGACCGGTCCCCCACCACCAGCGCGGTCGCGTCCGGAGTCGCCCTAACCTGCGCCTCGAACACCTCCGGGAACGTCACCGCCGGCACCTCACCCGCCGTGTCGTTCCACTCCACCACCACCCGCCGACGCTCCTCCTCGTCCATCAGCGGCAACTCGGCCAACGGCCGGTCCGCGTCGGTCGCGATGGCGTCGACGAGCAGGTGCAGGCGGTCGGCGAGACCGCGGGCGGTGTCGGCGTCGAACAGGGCGGGGTCGTAGGCCAGGTCCAGGCGCAGCCGGTCGTCCAGGACGGCGCTGAGGGTGAGCGGGAAGTTCGTGGTGTCGCGGGCCCGGACCTCGGTCACCCGGATGCCGCCCACCTCGGCGACGTCGTTGAGCGGGTAGTTCTCGAACACCACGGCGCTGTCGAACAGGTTCGCGCCCGCCGGCACGTCGCTCCACGACCTCAGGTCGGCCAACGACACGAAGTCGAACCGCCGCGACTCGGTCTGGGCGGCCTGGAACTCCTTGAGCCACGCCAGGGTCACGGCGTCACCGCGCACGGTCGCCCTGGTGGGCACGGTGTTGATGAACAGGCCGACCATCGACTCCACACCCGGCAACTCCGCCGGACGACCCGACACCGTCGTCCCGAACACCACATCCGACTCACCGCTGAAACGCGACAACAACAACGCCCACGCACCCTGCACCACCGTGTTCACCGTCAACCCCGCCGCACGGGCGGCGCGGCGCAGTCGATCGGTCTGCTCGGCGGTGAGGACCACGGGCGCCGTGCCGGAGGACTCGGTGGCGTGGTCCCGGGCGGGCTGCCGGTCGCGGGGCAGCGGGGTGGCCGCGGCGAATCCCGCCAGCACGCCGCGCCAGTGCCGCTCGGCCTCCGACCGGTCCCGGCCGGCCAGCCAGCGCAGGTAGTCGCGGAACGGACGCCGGGACACCAGGCGCGGCGCGCGGCCGTCGGTGGCGGCGGCGTAGAGCTCGCAGACCTCGGCGAAGACCTGCGCGAGGCTCCAGCCGTCCAGCAGCACGTGGTGGAAGGTCCAGACGAGCAGCACCTCGTCGTCGGACAGCCGGGCAAGGGTGATCCGCATCAGCGGGGCCCGGCGCAGGTCGAGGTTCTCGTCGGACAGCCGGTCCAGCTCCCGCTGCAGGTCCTGCTCGGACAGGCCGCGCCAGTCGTAATGGGTGACGGGCAGCTCGACGCCGGTGCGGATCACCTGCACCGGCTCCGGCACGCCCTCCCACACCAGCGCGCCCCGCAGCACGGGGGTGCGGTCCACGACGCGCTGCCAGGCCGTGGCCAGGGCGCGGTCGTCGGCGACACCGGCCAGCCGCAGCCGGACCTGGTCGAAGTAGGCCGTCGAGGACGGGTCGACCAGGCTGTGGAACAGCATCCCCTCCTGGAGCGGGGTCAGCGGGTGCACGTCCTCCACGCCGCGCCCGTCGCCGACCAGGCGGTCGACCGCCGCCTGGTCCAGCCGCGCCAGCGGGAAGTCCGACGGCGTGCGACCACCGGCGTCCGGCCGCGCGCAGTGCTCCACGATCCCCCGCAACGCGGCCATCGTCGCCTCGGCCACCGCGGACACGGTGGACTCGTCGTGCACGCGCTCGGAGTACAGCCAGGTGAGCACCAGCTCCCCGTCCTCCACCACGCCCACGACGTCGAGCAGGTGGGCACGGGTGTTGCCGGGTGCGGTGTCGCGGCCGACCGGGGCGCAGCGGGCCCGGTACAGGCCGTCGTCGCCGCCCGCCACGTCCCACTGGCCGTGGTAGTTGAAGCTGATCCGGGGGTGAGGGTCCGCCCGCAGCGCCGCCGCCGGCGAGTCGGGCGCGGCGAGGTAGCGCAGCGCCCCGTAGCTCTGGCCGCGGCGCGGCAGCGCCCGCACCTGCTCCTTGACCGACTTGAGCACCGCGTCCCAACCGCCGTCGGGCACGTGCAGCGCGAGCGGGAACTGGCTGGTGAACCAGCCGACGGTGCGGGAGACGTCCAGGTCGTCGGGCACGTCCTCGCGGCCGTGGCCCTCCAGCCCGACCAGCACGCGGTCGTGGCCGGTCCAGTCGGCCAGCGCCCGGCCCAACGCGCTGAGCAGCACGTCGTTGACCTGGGTGCGGTAGACGCCGGGCACCTGGTGCAGCAGGGCGTCGGTGTCGGCGCGCCCGAGCCGCACGGTGAGCGCCCGCACGTCCTCGGCCGGGTCTCCGCCCTCGTGGTCCACGGGCAGGTCGGCCGGCGCGGACGCGGCGAAGCCCGTCCAGTGGTCGAGGTCGGCGTCCAGCTCGCCTACGGCCACCCGTTCGGCAAGGCGGCGCGCCCACGTGGCGAACGCGGTGCCCGCGGGGTCGAGCCGGACCTGCTCGCCGCGCAGCAGCTGGTGGTAGGCGGTGTCGAGGTCGCCGAGCAGGACGCGCCACGACACGCCGTCCACCACGAGGTGGTGCACGGCCATGAACAGGCGGGGGCGGCGGTCCCGGCCGAGCCGGAACAGCAGGGCGCGGACCAGGGAGCCCGAGCCCAGGTCGAGGCCCGACTGCGCGGCCAACGCGTCGGCCTCGACGGCCTCGCGCAGCGCGTCACCGTCCAGTCCGGACAGGTCGCGCACGGCCAGCACGCCGGTCGGCGGGGTGGGCGTGACCTCCTGCGCCCACCGGTCCCCGGCACGGGTGAAGCGGGTGCGCAGCGCCTCGTGGTGCGCCACGACGGCGTCCACGGCGGCGCCCAGGGCCCGCTCGTCGAGGTCTGGGGTCAGCTCGACGAACGTGGACATGGTGAAGTGGTGCGGGTTGCCCGGCGCGGTGTCGAAGAACCACTCCTGGATGGGCGTCAGCGGCGCGGGCCCGGTGACGGGCGCCTCGGGTGCGCGCGCCTCGTCGCCGGCGGTGCTCACGTCCGCGGCCAGCTCGGCGATGGTGGGGTGCAGGAAGATGTCCTTGGAGGCCAGCTTCAGGCCGGCCTGCCGGGCCCGTGCGACCACCTGGATGCTCAGGATCGAGTCGCCGCCCAGCTCGAAGAAGTTGTCCTCGACGCCCACCCGCTCGGCGCGCAGCACCTCGGCCCAGATGCGGGCCAGTTCGCGCTCCACGGGCGTGCCGGGCTCGACGTGGCGGGACTCGGTGCCGGCGGGCGCCTCGGGCGCGGGCAGGGCCTTGCGGTCGACCTTGCCGTTGGCGTTCAGCGGCAACCCGTCCAGGACCACGAACGCCGAGGGCACCATGTAGTCGGGCAGCTCGCTCTTGAGCCACGCCCGGAGGTCGGCGTCGGGCGGCGCGGCGCCGTCGGCCGCCACGAGGTAGGCGACCAACCGCTTGCGGCCGTCGTCGGCGCGGGCGACGGTGACTGCTTGGGCGACGCGGGGGTGGTCCATCAGCCGGCCGTCGATCTCGCCGGTCTCGATGCGGAAGCCGCGGATCTTGACCTGGTCGTCGGTGCGCCCGACGAACTCGACGGTGCCGTCGGACTTCCAGCGCACCACGTCGCCGGTGCGGTACATGCGGGAGCCTGGCGGGCCGAACGGGTCGGGCAGGAACCGCTGGGCGGTGAGGCCGGGCTGCCCGAGGTAGCCGCGAACCACACCGGCGCCCGCGAGGTGCAACTCGCCGGGCACGCCGAACGGGACGGGCCGCAGGTGTTCGTCCAGCACGTAGGCGGCCATGCCGTCGAGGGGACGGCCGATGGGCACCACGTCGGGCACGGCGCCGGTCGAGGTCATCGGGTGGGAGGTGGCGAAGGTCGTGGTCTCGGTGGGACCGTAGACGTCCACCACGGTCGTGCCGGGACACGCCTCCAGAACCCGCCGCACCGCCGCGGCGGGCACGACGTCGCCGCCGGTCCACACCTCGCGCAACCCCGCGAAGCACG
>NZ_JBHTLK010000353.1:0-4688 GCF_042678885.1 Saccharothrix hoggarensis | reverse complement strand
CGGCGGGCGGCTCGGCTCGTCGCAGCTGCGGCCGGCCGATCGGGTCGCCCGCCGTGCCGGCCCGGTCGACCAGGTAGAGGCTGCGGAACCGGGTGTGGTTGGCGTGGAGCCCTTCGAGGGCGGTCCGCAGGGCGCGGTCGTCACCCGCCGTGGTCGCGAGGGCGGTCAGGTCGGCGAGGCCGCTGTTCATGCTGCGGCGCAACGCGTCGGTGGCCTTGCCGGTCTGGGCGCGGACGCTCGCCACCACGGCCACGGGGATGTCGACGTCGGTGGTCCGGAACGCCACGAGGGCGCCGGCGGACCAGCCGAACACCGACAGCGCGACCACGGCGGTCGCCACGCGTGCGGTGATCCCGCGGCGGGACGGGGTGGCCGCGTCGTCTTCGGCGTCGTCCGCGCGGTCGCCGCCGAGGAGCCGGTCTCGGCACAGCCGGGCGGCGGCCACGATGCGGGCCACCTCACCGGACGCGGCGGGGCGGATCTCGGTGCGGAGGTTGCCCGCGGCGACGCCGACCAGGTCGTGGCGCGCGGCCAGGACCGGACCCGTGACGTACCGCCTGACCAGCACGAATCCGAGGACGGCCAGCAGGGCGAGGATCGCGCCGGGCACGATGCCGGAGCCCTCGGCGCCGCTGCCGGCCAGCGGGCCGTCGGCGATGCCGACCACGGCCAGGTCGAGTCCGTCGGGAACGCTCGACGGCGTCACCCGCGCGTAGGCGACGGTCGGCTGGGTCAGTCCTGCCGCGGGACCGAGCAGCACGCCCGGCGTGCCGCCGCGCGCCGCCCGTCCCGCGTCCGCGACCAGCCCTTCGAGCTTCGCGTCCCGGTCCTGCGCCGGCGAGCCGGTGCTCGCGACGACCTTGCCGGACAGGGTGGCCAGCAGGAACGACTGCCGCAGCACCTCGTCCGCGTCGACGTCGGGCAGCCGCACGGTCGTGGACGCGGCGAGCAGCCGTCCGCCCGGCAGCGAGGTGGTGGTGATCAGCAGCAGTTGCCCGTTGGCGGCGGTGGTCGACGTGATGGCGACGTCGGCGACCGCGACCGGGATCGCCTGGGCGGGCACCGGCTCACCCCGCGTGGCGACCAGCGCGCGGGAAGGCCCGTCGAGCACCACCGCGCCCCGCCACCGCCGGTCGCGCACGAGCGCTTCCAGCACCGGGTCGACGTCGGCGGGCTTGGCGATCCCGGCCGACGCGGTCCGCAGGTCCCGCACGCCCTGGTTGGCGGTGGCGGCGACCGATCGCGCGACACCGGCGGCCAGTTCCTGCTGCGACTGGACGAACGCGCCGGGAACCGCCTGTCCGTCGGGATCGTCCAACAGCACGATCGTCGTCCCGGCGACTATCAGGAACAACACGAGCAGTAGCGCCGGCAACGTCCGGACCGTGGCCGGAAACGCTGCTTCAGGCAGCTGAGCTTCCAAACGCACGACGCGTTCGTCACGCAGCGTGTTTTTCTTGTGGCGCACTCAAGCTCTCCGACCGTCACCCTGTGATGCGGGTGCGCCCCCCGAGCGCGCTACCCCACTGTCGCAAACCTCGTAGATTGTGCACTAAGCCGGACGGATTGCACTCTCTTGGGTTAAACAGTGGGAACACATTCGAGTGAAATGGGTTACGTTACGTGACTACCTCTCGTGTTTGGTCACGATGGCGTTGGTTGCTCACAGTCGCCGGAATCGTCACTGTGGTGACAGGTGTGCTGGTAGCGCTGCCGGGCCCGGCCGACGAACCGCCCCGATCACCCGATCCCGCGCCGGACGTTCCGCCCGCGTCTGGCCTCGAAGCCCGGCTCGGCGCCTTCGCCGCGGCCCTGCGCGAGGACGCCCCGTACGACCCGCCGGGTGAGCGACAGCGGCGTGAGTTCGTGGACGCGCTCGGCGCGCTGCGCGACGGGTCGTCCGAAGCGGTCGACGCGCTGGAGGAGCTGGGGCTCGACGTGGACCTCGGCACGGACGCGGAAACGGGGCGTCCCTACGCGGCCGTGGCGGGCAAGGCCAACGCCGAGCCCGGGTGGGGCTTCTACGTCGTGGACCTGTCCCGTCCCGCGCGCGTGGCGGTGCAGGTCCCGCACCCCGCGAACGACCTGCGCACCGACGAGATCGGTCTCGGGCTGTTCCGGCGCGTGCCGGGCGCGGTGCTCGCCGTGGCGGGCACCCACCGCCGGGCCTCCCTCGGCAAGGGCGACGCCTCCCACCACAAGGGCTCCGCGTTCCACGCCCTCGCCGAGGACCACGCCCGCCGCGGCCTGCCCCAGGTCCAGCTGCACGGCTTCAACGACGCCAGCCTGCCGTCGGCGGACGTCGTGCTCTCGCCCGGCGCGACCGACGTGGACGACACGCTGGAGCGCGTCGCCGACGGCCTGGACGACGACCTGCGCGTCTGCCGGGCGTGGCAGCGCGACTGCGGTCAGCTGGAAGGCAGGCGGAGTGCGCAGGGCCAGGTCGCCGCGGAGCACGGGTCGTCGTTCGTCCACGTCGAGGTGAGCCGGTCGGTGCGCGAGGACCGCTCGGCGTGGCGGGGGATCGTCCAGGTCATCGCCGACTCCCTGGGTGACCGGTAGCCGCACGCGGCGGGGTAGTCACGTCGTCCGGTGGGCCGGCCGGTTCCGTGTCAGCCTGTGACGACGCCTTCGACCCGAGGGGACGCCGCAGATGTCGACCACGCAGATCGCCGTCACGGGAGCCACCGGGCGCCTCGGCGGACGCGTCGCCCGCCGCCTCGCCGACGCCGGCACGGCCCAGCTGCTGCTGGTCCGCGACCCGACTCGCGCCGCGGCTGCCGGGGGCGACGACGGCCCAGGCGGTCTACGGGGACCACGACGCGGTTCGGCGGGCGCTCGACGGAGTCCCCACGGTCTTCATGGTCTCGGCCTCCGAATCGCGGGACCGCGTCGACCAGCACCGGGCGTTCGTGGACGCCGCGGCCGCCGCCGGGGTCGAGCACCTCGTCTACACGTCGTTCGTCGGCGCGGCGCCCGACGCGACGTTCACGCTCGTCCGCGACCACTGGGCCACCGAGGAGCACATCCGGTCGAGCGGGATGCGGTTCACGATCCTGCGCGACAACCTGTACGCCGACTTCGTCCCCGGCCTCGTCGGCGACGACGACGTGCTGCGCGGACCCGCCGGGGACGGCCGGGTGGCCGTCGTGGCGCAGGACGACATCGCCGACGCCGCCGCGGCCGTCCTCGCCGACCCCGACCCGGACGCCCACGCCGGTCGCACGTACGACCTGACCGGGCCGGAGGCGCCGACCCTGCACGAGGTGGCGGCCGTGCTGTCCGCGGCCACCGGGCGGAAGATCGCCTACCACCCCGAGACGGTCGCCGAGGCGTACCGCTCGCGGGCCTCCTCCGGCGCGCCGGACTGGCAGGTCGACGCGTGGGTCTCCACCTACACGGCCATCGCGAACGGCGAGCTGGCCGCGGTGAGCGACGCCGTCCCGCTCCTGACCAGGCGCCCGGCGACGTCGTTGGCCGACCTGCTGAACCGTGCCGCGGAGCGGTGAGGGACCACCACGGTCTGTTAGCGCTAACAGGCAGCGTGTAGACCGGTGTTGACAAATCTTGTTAGCGATAACACAGTAGAGGCCACGGCGCGCCGCCGGGCCTCGCGACCCCGAGCCGGACCCGCCTCACCGGCACGCCGGGTGGGCAGACGTGTGACCTCCTCCGTCTGCCCGCCCGGCCCCCAAACCCCGGCGACAACCGAGGACGGCCCACGCGCTCAGCGCGGCAGCGGGATCTCGAAGTGGACGGTCTGGAACGTGATCGGGTCGCCGTCACGAGCGTCGTGCACCTCCGTGGCCACGGACCGCCAGAACGGCTCGGCCCCGGCGATCCTGGTGTCGGTGTGCAGGTACAGCCGCTCGTACCCCGGCGCCGCCGCGACGAACGAGGTGGCCATCTCCACCAGCGCTCGGGCCAGGCCGGAACGGCGGTGGTCGGGGCGCACGTAGACCCGGAACAGCTGGGCCGTGGTGCCGTGCGGGTAGCGGGCGGCGAGCCAGGCCGGGTGCGGCGGGCTGGCCGGGCCGTTCGCCCGCACGCCGGTCGTCGCCACCACCTCGTCGCCCTTGACCGCGACGAACAACGCGTGCCGCGCGGGACGCACGTACGCGCCGTCGAGGTCGATCACGTCGCCGTGCCACTCGGGCCGGTAGCCGTAACCGAACTCCTGGTAGAAGGTGTCCAGCATGACGCTGCGCGCGCCGGGCAGGTCGGCGTCGATCGCCCGCCGCACCTCGTAGGGCCCGACTTCGCGGTGGTACTCGGTCATGTCCGCTTCTCCTCTGTTCCTTCCATGGAGTGGCCCCGGGGCGAGCGCCCCAGCAGGCCGGTGGTCACCGGGTGGGTGGGGGAGTCGAGGACGTCGCGCGCCGGGCCGTGCTCGACTACCCGGCCCCGGTGCAGCACGGCGACGTGGTCGGCGAGCCGGGCCACGACGGCGAGGTCGTGGCTGATCAGCACGACGGCGCAGGTCAGCGCCGCCAGCTGGTCGAGCAGGCTCGCCTGGGTGAGCGTGTCCAGCCCGGACGTGATCTCGTCGCACACGAGCACGTCCGGCCGGGCGAGCAGCGCGCGCACGAGCGCGGCCCGTTGCAGTTCGCCGCCGGACAGGCCCGCGGGCCGCCGGGTGGCGGTCGCCTCGTCCAGGCCGACGGCGGCCAGTTCCGCCAGCGCGGCGT
>NZ_JBHTLK010000352.1:0-4709 GCF_042678885.1 Saccharothrix hoggarensis | reverse complement strand
CGCGGCTGACCGACGGCGGCTCGGAGCCGGGATCGGTGCCCCAGGACGACGGCGTGGCGCCGAGCCGGTGCGCCACCGTGCCGCCGCCGGCGACGGTGTCCCAGTCGAGCCACGTCTTGCGGAGGTCACGGCCGTCGAACGACACCTCCTGCACGTACCGGTTGGCGTCGCTCGCGCCCGGCGCGGTGATGGTCAGCGTGTTCTGTCCGGTTCGGACGGTCGCGCCCGGGAACTGGGGGCTGGACAGGGCGAGGAAGTCGCCGCCGCTCATCGTCGGGTACAGGCCCAGCGACGAGAACACGTACCAGGCCGACATGGTGCCCAGGTCGTCGTTGCCGGTCATGCCGTCCGGGCCGGTGGTGAACAGCGTCATCGCCGCCCGCACCACGGTCGCCGTCTTCGCCGGGGTGCGCGTCGACAGGTAGAAGTACGGCGCGAGCAGGTCGGGTTCGTTGTTGGGGTTGTACGTGGGCTTGCCGTAGTAGTCGTACGGCTGGGTGATCCAGTCCTCGCGCACGGTCCCGGCCGGGTCGGCGAGCAGCTCGTCGTAGGCGAAGAACGCGTCGAGCCGCCGTTCCGCGGCCTCGCGCCCGCCCATCAGGTCGACGAGCCCGTTCGGGTCCTGCGGTACCAGCCACTGGTACTGGAACGCGCCGCCCTCGTGGAACTGGTGGCCCGCGTCGACCGGGTTGTACGGCGTCACCCAGGTGCCCTCGGCGGTGCGGGGGCGGAAGTGTCCGATCTCGGCGTCCCACAGGTTGCGGTACCACTGGCCGCGGTCGGCGAACATCCGCGCGTCGTCGCGCTTGCCGAGCCCTTCCGCCATGACGGCGAGGGACGCGTCCGCCGCCGCGTACTCCAGCGTCGCCGACGCCGGGTGCACGCAGTCGTTGTCGCCGCCCTTGTGCGCGCAGTCGACGCCCAGCTCCAGCCCGGACGGGATGTAGCCGCGGTCGCGGTAGAACTCGACGCCGGACCGGCCGTTGTACGGCGAGTCGGCGGGCGGGACGGTGGTGGCGTTGCGCTTGAGCAGCTCGTACGCCTCCTCCTCGTGCCCGGCGAGCAGGCCCTTCGACCACGCCTCGACCAGGAACGGCGTCACCGGGTCGCCGGTCATGATGTTGGTCTCGCTGTTGGCGAGCGCCCAGCGCGGCAGCCACCCGCCGTCCCGCCCGCTCGCGACGACGGACAGCGCGACGTCCCGCGCCACCTCGGGTTCGAGCAGTTCCAGCAGTTGGTTCTGCGGCCGGTAGGTGTCCCACAGCGACAGGTTCTGGTAGGGCGTGAAGCCCTCGGCGGTGTGCGGCTCGCCGTCGAAGCCCAGGTACCGGCCGTCCACGTCGCCGGCGAGGTTGGGGTGCAGCAACGAGTGGTAGAGCGCGGTGTAGAACGCGACCCGCCGCTCCGGCGCGCCGCCGTCGATCCGGATCGAGTTCAGCCGGTCCACCCACGCCCGGTGCGCGGCGGCCTTCGTGGCGTCGAAGTCGTAGGAGTCGCCGGTCTCGGCGGAGAGGTTCTTGCGGGCGCCGTCGATGCCGGTGTACGAGATGCCGACCTTGAGCACGACGTCGCGGTCGGAGGTCGCGTCGAAGGTCACCCACGCGCCGTTGCCGCCCTGGCCCGCCGCGTCCGGCACGCCCGGCGCGCGGGTCGTGCCGCGCCACGTGCCGAAGCTCGCGAACGGCCGGTCGAAGGTGGCCGTGAAGTAGACGGTGTGCTCGTCGCGGCCCGCGCAGAACCGCCCGGCCTTGATCCGTCCCTCGACGGTCCGGTCGCCGATGACGTGCACCTCGGAGTCGAGCACCTGCTGGTTCGCCTTGCCGGTGTTGAACAGGACGTTCGCCTGCGCCCCGGCGGGGAACGCGTGGCGCTGCCAGCCGGTGCGCGGTGTGGCGGTCAGCTCGGCGTTGATCCCGTACCGGGACAGGCCGACGCGGTAGTAGCCGGGCCGCGCCTCCTCGTCGGCGTGCGAGTACTTCGACCGGTACCCGGCGATGTCAACGTTGTCCACCGGGCCGGTCGTCGGCATGACCGGCAGTTCGCCCGCCACGCCGCAGCCGACGCCGGACAGGTGCGTCTGGCTGAAGCCGTGGATCTCCTGCTGCTGGTAGTCGTAGCCGCCCTGGCCGCCGGTGTCCGGGCTGACCTGCACCATCCCGAACGGCATGCTCGCGCCGGGGAACGTGTTGCCGAAGTTCTGGGTGCCGACGAACGGGTTCACCAGGGTCGTCGGGTCCACGTCGTCGGGCTGGGCGGCGGCCGGCGCCACGGCGAGCGGCGCTCCTATGAGCGCCAGTGCGGCGGCCAGCAGGAGTGAGTTGCCTCGGCGGAGCGGCATCGGCGGGGACCCTCTCTGGGTGACAACGTTGTCAGGTGATCCGGATGCCCGATCACCGTCCCGACTCTGGCGCACGACGGCCCCGGCCGTCCAGACCCGACGACCACCCTGACCGGACAAATCCGGTGACAGGGTGGCCGTCGGCCCCGTGGCGCGCGGGAGCTCAGTTCCCCCAGAGGATCGGGTTCTTGCGGTAGTCGCCGCCGTCGTTGAACGCGGCCGTCTCCACCTTCAAGCCGTCCTTCGACCCGGCCAGCGAGCACGACTCGAACTTCGCGCCGGGCGTCGTGAAGTCGTCACCGGCGTTCTTCGAGTCGCACGCGGTGGACTCGCCCGCGAGCCCGATCCCGGTGCGCGAGCCGTCCGCCTGCCGCCCGACGAGCGTCATCGGCAGGCCGCTGAGGTCGTCGCCCTTCACGAACTCCACCGTGAACCGGATGCGGACCGGGGTGACGCCGGTGACCTGCTCCGCCGGGAACCGCTCGAGGTCGGAGGCGTCGCCCGGCTCGATCGCGGTGACCGTGATGGCGACGGTGCCGAACCGCTGCTCGTTGTAGTTGGCCGGGACCACCGCGCGCTCACCGATCTTCAGCCGCATGCCGGGGCTGGTGTGGCCGTCTGCGGTCGTCGGCTCGGCCGGGGTCGCCACGGCGGTGGTCGTCTTGGCGGCCCCGGCCGCGTCCGCGGCTCCGGTGTCCTTCGGGCCGCAGGCCGTGGACACCAGGGCAGCCGACCCCACGACGGCTGCCAGGAGGGAGCGCTGGACGTGCTTCACGATCTCGGTTCTCCTCGTGTGAGCGTGCCGGAAAGGCTCTTCCCCCCGGCTGCGCGGCACGCTAACCCGCCAACCGGCCCCGTGCTGTGGGCCGTTCACACCACAGGCAACGCCCGCGCCAGGTCGTCCCAGAGGTCTTCCACGTCCTCGATGCCCACCGACAAGCGGATCGTGCCGCCGGTGATGCCGGACGCGGCCAGCTGCTCCTCGGTCAGCTGGCGGTGCGACGTGCTCGCCGGGTGCAGCACCAACGTCTCCACGCCGCCGAGCGACGGCGCCAGGCTGATCAGCCCGAGGCTGGTCACGAACGCGCGCCCGGCGGCCGCGTCGGCCAGGTCGAACGAGAACGCGCTGCCGAACCCGGTGAGGAACCCGGCCGCGACGGCGTGGCTGGGGTGGGTCTCCAGACCGGTCCAGTGCACCTTGCGCACGGCGGGGTGGTCGGCCAGGCGACGGGCCAGCACCGCGGCGTTCTCCTCGTGCTTCCGCACGCGCAGCGCCAGGGTCCGCAGGCCGCGGATCGTCAGCCAGGCCGCGAACGGGTCGGGCGTGACGCCGAGTTCGACGGCGTAGTGCCAGGTCCGGTGGTGCCGGGCGGTGTCGGCGAAGACCGCCACGCCGCCGGTCACGTCGCTGTGGCCGCCGAGGTACTTGGTGGTCGAGTGCACGACCACGTCCGCGCCGTGCTCGATCGGGCGGCACAGCAGCGGCGACGCGAACGTGTTGTCCACGACGACCAGGACGTCGCCGGCCGCGGCGGCCAGCGCGGGCAGGTCGCTCACGTGGCCGGTCGGGTTGGCGATGGTCTCCAGGTAGAGCACCTTCGTCTCGGGGCGCAGGGCGGCGCGGACCTCGTCCGCGTCGTGCCCGCCGACGTAGGTGACGGTGACGCCCCACCGTTCCGCCAGGTCGCGCAGGAAGGCCAACGTGCCGCCGTACAGCGCGCGCTGCGCGATCACGTGGTCGCCGGCCTTGAGATTCGCCATGAGCACCGCGCTGATCGCGCCCATCCCGGACGCGGTCGCCAACGCCGCCGTGCCGCCTTCGAGCGCCGCCACCGCGTCCTCCAGCGCGCGCACGGTGGGGTTGGCGAGCCGGCTGTAGACGAACGCCCCGTCCGGCCGGGTCATCCCGTCCGCGAACGCGTCGAGGTCGTCGAAGGAGAAGCCGGACGTCTGGTACAGCGGCACGGCCAGGGGCTTGCTGGTCAGGGCGGGTACGTCGGTGTGCACAACTCGGGTGTCGACTCGCATGTCCCCGATCCTCCGGCGGGCGGCGGTGACCGGGAAGGTCCAATCCGACTAGATTGGTCTGCTTGTGGAACCAATCGCGGTGGACGACCTGCGCGGGTGGCTCGGGCGCTGGTCGTCCGGTCGGGGCTCGCTGTACCTGCTGCTGGCCGCGCGCCTGCGCGAGCTGATCGACGAAGGGCTGTTGCCGGCGGGGACGGTGCTGCCGCCGGACCGCGTGCTGGCGTCGGGCCTCGCGGTCGGCCGCACCACCGTGATCGCGGCCTACGACCAACTCCGCCAGGAAGGCCGGCTGACCCGCCGGCGCGGCAGCGGCACGTGGGTGGCGCCGGGCGGCGGCGCGGCG
>NZ_JBHTLK010000351.1:0-4721 GCF_042678885.1 Saccharothrix hoggarensis | reverse complement strand
AGCGGCTGGGCGCGGTGGGCCTCACCGACCAGGCGGCGGTGGCGACGTTGCTGGCGGCGCGGGTGGCGGTGCGCCGCGGTGACGTGGTGGTGGCGCGGGCGTTGGTGGACGGGGTGCCGGAGCCGGGTCCGATCGCGCCGGTCGACCACCGGATGCTGGCGCGGTTGTGCCGGGCGGAGCTGGCGGTGGCGGTGGGCGCGCCGGGGGTGGCGCTGCGGGAGGCCGCGGAGGGGTTGGCGGAGCTGGGCCGGGTGCGTGACCGGATGGGCGGGTTGGACCTGGTCTGCGGCACGGCGGTGCACGGGCGAGAGCTGGGTGAGCTGGCCGTGGGGTTGGTGCTGGACCACGACGGTGACGCGGAGGCCACGTTCGAGTGGTTGGAGCGCACGCGGGCGCAGGTGTACCGGTACGAGCCGTTGCCGGTGATCGAGGACCGGGTGCTGGCGCGGCGGGTGGCGGAGTCGCGGTCGTTGTCGCGGGCGGTGCAGCAGGCGCGGTTGGACGGCCGGCCGGTGGCCGAGCTGGAGGCGCGGCTGGACGCGTTGCAGGCCGAGGTGGCGCGGTTGGGGTGGCACACGAGCGTGTGGGGGCGGCCGCGGCCGGTGTGCGGGGTGGCGGAGGTGCGGGCCGCGTTGGGGGCGCGGGCGATGGTGAGCTTCGTGGCGCACGGTGGCGTGTTGTGGGCCGTGGTGCTGGTGGCGGGTGAGGCGGCGCTGGTGCGGTTGGGTGCGGCGGCGGCGGTGTTCGAGTTGGCGCGGCAGTTGCACGCGGACGTGGACGTGCTCGCGCCGGACCACCTGCCGGAGGTGTTGGCGTCGGCGGTGACGGCGTCGGCGGCGCGGCGGGCGGAGCGGTTGGACGCGGCGTTGGTGGGGCCGTTGGCGGGGTTGGTCGGCGGGCGTGAGCTGGTGGTGGTGCCGACGGGTGACCTGTACGCGGTGCCGTGGGGCGCGTTGCCGTCGTTGCGGGGCCGGCCGGTGGTGGTGGCGCCGTCGGCGACGGCGTGGTTGAACGCGGTGTCGGCGCGGACGTCGGCGTCGCGGGTGGTGCTGGTGGGCGGGCCGGACCTGCCGGAGGCGGTCGGCGAGGTGAGCGACCTGCGGTGCGCGTACCCGGGCGCGGTGCAGGTGGAGGCGGTGGGCGACGTGCTGGCGGCGTTGGACGGGGCGCGGTTGGCGCACATCGCGGCGCACGGGGAGCACGTGGCGGACAACGCGTTGTTCTCGCGGTTGGAGCTCGTGGACGGCCCGTTGTTCGCGCACGAGGCGGCGCGGTTGCCGACGGCGCCGGAGCAGGTGGTGCTGGCGGCGTGCTCGTTGGCGTTGAGCCACATCCGGCCTGGTGACGAGGCGTTGGGGTTCGCGGGCGCGTTGTTGGCGAGCGGGTCGCGGACGGTGGTGGCGGCGGTGAACAAGGTGGGTGACCGGGCGGCGGCGGTGACGATGGAGGCGTTCCACAAGTTGTTGGCGGAGGGGAAGCCGGCGGCGCACGCGTTGGCGGAGGCGACGGCGGTGGACCCGTTGCGCCGCCCGTTCGTGTGCTTCGGGTCGTGAGTCCCGCTGATCGTCGCGGGCGGGTCGTGGGGGTTCAGAAGCCGCCGATGAGCGCGCCGGCGTGGCTGACCGGCACGGTGTGGGTGGCGAACCCGGTCCCGGTGGCGACGTGCAGGAGGAAGCCGGTGGGTTCGGCGAGGTAGCCGGTCTGCCGGTCGGCGCGGAGGGTGAGGGACGTCTGGCGGTAGGTGCTGGGCGCGACGGACACGGACGTGCCGGCGAACGGGGCGCTGACGACGCGGTGGACGTGGCCCGCGAGGACGCGGGCGACGTTGTGGTGGCGGGAGAGGACGGCGCCGAGGGCGGGGCCGTTGTCGAGGCGCATGCCGTCGAGGAACGGGAGGCCGACCTCGACGGGCGGGTGGTGCAGGCAGACGAACGCGGGCACGTCGGGGCGTTGGGCGAGGACGTCGTCCAGCCAGGACAGCTGGTCGTCGCCGACGTGCCCGGCGGGGGTGCCGTGCTGCCACGAGTCGAGGGCGATGACGGTGAAGCCGGGGTGGGCGACGGCGTAGTGGGTGGAGGTCGCGCCGCCGAGGAACGACGTGCCGCCGAACACCTCCAGCAGGGCGGCGGGGTGGTCGTGGTTGCCGGTGGTGAGGTGCAGCGGCAGGGGGAAGTCGCCGATGACCTGGCGGAGCTGGGCGTAGGCGTCGACGTCGCCGTGCTCGGTGAGGTCGCCGGTGATCACGACGCAGTCGGGGCGCGGGTCGAGGGCGAGGACGCGGCCGAGCGCGTGGCGCAGGGAGGCGGCCGGTTCGGCGGCGAGGGCGTCGGTCCGCAGGTGCGGGTCGCTCAGGTGCGCGATGAGCACGGTCGGCTCCAAGTCCTCGTGGGCGGTCACCGCCCATTGCACCCCACCGGGGGGCGCGCCCGCACCCGTCGGGGCACGCCAGTGATCCGCCGCACCCCCGGCACGGCGAAGGGCCCGGTTCACCAGAGGCGAACCGGGCCCTTCCGTGACTTCGGCCGATCGACGGGTCAACGACCCCGGTCGATCAGAAGTCCATGCCGCCGCCCTCGGGCATGGCCGGGGCAGCGCCCGCCTTCTCCGGCTTGTCCGCCACCACGGCTTCGGTGGTGAGGAACAGCGCGGCGATCGACGCGGCGTTCTGCAGCGCCGAGCGGGTGACCTTGGTCGGGTCGGGCACGCCGGCCGCGAGCAGGTCCTCGTACACGCCGGTCGCGGCGTTGAGGCCGTGGCCCACGGGGAGGCCCTTGACCTTCTCCACCACGACGCCGCCCTCGAGGCCGGCGTTGATGGCGATCTGCTTCAACGGCGCCTCGACGGCGACCTTGACGATGTTGGCGCCGGTCGCCTCGTCGCCCTCGAGCTTCAGGCCCGCGAACGCGATCTCGGCGGCCTGGAGCAGCGCGACGCCACCACCGGCGACGATGCCCTCCTCGACGGCGGCCTTGGCGTTGCGCACCGCGTCCTCGATGCGGTGCTTGCGCTCCTTGAGCTCCACCTCGGTGGCGGCGCCGGCCTTGATGACCGCGACACCGCCGGCGAGCTTCGCCAGGCGCTCCTGCAGCTTCTCGCGGTCGTAGTCGGAGTCCGACTTCTCGATCTCGGCGCGGATCTGGTTGACGCGGCCCTGGATCTGCTCGGCGTCACCCGCGCCCTCGACGACCGTGGTCTCGTCCTTGGTCACGACGACCTTGCGGGCCTTGCCCAGCAGCGACAGGTCGGCGTTCTCCAGCTTCAGGCCGACGTCCTCGGTGATGACCTGGCCACCGGTGAGGATGGCGATGTCCTGGAGGATCGCCTTGCGGCGGTCGCCGAAGCCCGGGGCCTTGACGGCGACGGACTTGAAGGTGCCGCGGATCTTGTTGACGACCAGCGTGGCCAGGGCCTCGCCCTCGACGTCCTCGGAGATGATCAGCAGCGGCTTGCCGCCCTGCATGACCTTCTCCAGCAGCGGGAGCAGGTCCTTCACCGTGGAGATCTTCGAGCCGTAGAGCAGGATGTACGGGTCCTCGAGGACCGCTTCCTGGCGCTCGGGGTCGGTCACGAAGTAACCGGAGATGTAGCCCTTGTCGAAGCGCATGCCCTCGGTGAGCTCGAGCTCGAGCCCGAGAGCGTTGCTCTCCTCGACGGTGATGACGCCTTCCTTGCCGACCTTGTCCATCGCCTCGGCGATGAGCTCGCCGATGGTGGTGTCGCCCGCGGAGATGGACGCCGTGGCGGCGATCTGCTCCTTGGTCTCGACCTCCTTGGCGGTCTTGTGCAGCTGCTCGATCACGGCGTCGACGGCCTGCTCGATGCCGCGCTTGAGGCCGAGCGGGTTGGCGCCGGCGGCCACGTTGCGCAGGCCCTCGCGGACCAGGGCCTGGGCCAGCACGGTGGCGGTCGTCGTGCCGTCACCGGCGACGTCGTCCGTCTTCTTCGCCACTTCCTTGACGAGCTCGGCCCCGATCTTCTCCCACGGGTCCTCGAGCTCGATCTCCTTGGCGATCGAGACGCCGTCGTTGGTGATGGTCGGCGCGCCCCACTTCTTCTCGAGCACGACGTTGCGGCCCTTGGGGCCGAGCGTCACCTTGACGGCGTCGGCGAGAGTGTTCATGCCACGCTCAAGACCGCGGCGGGCATCCTCGTCGAACGCGATCATCTTGGCCATTGCGGTGTGTTCCTCCGCCTGATTACGAATGGGGCCACTGCGGACGCGCGTCCACAGCGGAACACGGTGCTTCGGCCAGGCTCGGTGCCCGCGACGGACGACCTGCCCCCTGGAGGGGACGGGCCTCACCGTCCCAGCCTGCGTGTTGGCACTCGGGTGTTCCGAGTGCCAACACCGTGTTTAGCACTCGACGGAGGAGAGTGCAAGAAGAGCTGGTCAGCGGGACGTGCGCACGGGCACGCTCGTGGGCAGCGGTTTGCCGCTGGTCGTGGTCCCGACCTCGATGGACTGGCTCTGGCCCGTCGTGCCGCCCTGGCGCGGAGGTTCGTCCTTAGGGGTGAGGATCACCACGAGGATGACGATGAGCACGATCGCGACCGCGCCGGCGAGGACGGGCGCGAGCCACGGCGGCCGGGGCTTGCCGGTGTTGGTGAACGCGCCGGCGCCGCCGACCTGGGCGGGCGGCCTCAGCCGGACCGGGTCCTGGAGGAAGCCGGGCGGCTGCTGCTGCGGGTACGGCTGCGGGTAGGGCGGCTGCTGCACGGGC
>NZ_JBHTLK010000350.1:0-4731 GCF_042678885.1 Saccharothrix hoggarensis | reverse complement strand
CGCGGCGGTCGGCGCGCCGGAGACGGCGGCGGTGCGCGAGGAGCACGCCGTGAAGCTGCAGGCCGAGGTGGACCGGGCCACGCCGCGGGTGCCGGGTTCGTCGGCGCCGCCCTCGACGTCCGCCTCGGTGGCGCCGCCTGCGGGAGCGTCGCGGGAGGCGCTGGTGCCGGCGTTGCAGGCGGCGCAGAAGCAGGCCGGTGAGCTGGTGGCGTCGGTGGAGGCGCACCGGGTGGGGTTGGTCGCCTCGGTGGCGGCCGGGTGCGCGAGCCTGGTGGAGGCGTTGTCGTGAGCGTGGACGCGGTGCAGGACGCGTTGGCCGCGGAGCACGCGGCGGTGTGGACGTACGGGTTGGTCAGCGCGTTCATCCAGCAGCAGGCGGCGGACGTGGCGACGGGCGCGACCGCGCACCGGGCGCGGCGCGACGCGACGGAGCGGTGGTTGCGCGACCGGGGAGCCGCCCCGCGCCCGCCCGCGGCGGCCTACCTGCCGCCGGAGCCGGTGGACAGCGCGGCGTCGGCCATCGCGGCGTTGATCACGGCGGAGACGGACGCGTGCGTGGCGTGGCGGGGCGTGCTGGAGCGCACGGACGAGGCGGCGTTGCGGCAGGCGGCGCTGGACGCGCTGACCGTGTCCGCGGTGCGGGCGACGCGGTGGCGGAAGGTGGCCGGGGTGACGCCGACGTCGATCGCGTTCCCGGGCGCCGGGGTGGGCTGACGCGACGCGGGAATCCTCGCCGGGGACCCCGGTCCCGGTCAGCGGTTCAGGTCGGCGGCCAGGCGGAACGCGTCGTTGCTGATCCGCTTCATCAGCTTGACGTGCTCGGCCTCGTCCTTGCCGTGGCGGACGGTGTCCGACTCGATGATGATCACGTCCCGGTCGTCCTGCCGCGCCGCGAAGCCGCCGTTCGCCAGCGTCGGCAGGTTCGGCACGCGCACCGCGCCGTCCTTCACCAGGTCGTTGACGTTCCCGGTGCCGTCGCGGGTGGTGAGCTCCTTCAGCTTGGCCGCGTCCTCGGCGGTCTTCATGCGCACCACTGACACGGACGTGTACACCGTCACCCCGTCGGGGGTCGTCGTTGTGTACAGACCGCGCGTGAGCTGCTGGCACGGCGTGGCGGTCAGGAACCGCTGGGTCTCGCCGTACGCGTGCGGCGCGCAGCTGCTGTCCTTCAGCGGCTCGGGGACGTCCGGGGACACGGCGAAGGTGAACTCGCCGCCGGGCGGCGCGGACGTGGGCGTCGGCGTGCCGGTCTGCTGCTCCTTGCCGGTCACGGCGATCCAGACCAGCCCGGACACGAGCGCGACGCCGAGCAGCCCGAGCCCCTTGAGCAGCAGGCCACGCCGCGACCGCGCCGCCGGCGGAGGCGGGGGTGGGGGCGGCGGCGAGCTCAGCAGCGAGTCGAGCTGACCGATCTCCGACCGCCACAGCGGCGCCGTGTCCGACGACCGGAGGGGCGGAATCCGCTGCGTCACCTCTTCGGGTGATTCGGGAGGAACCGACACAAAGACCCACGGTAACGGACGCGGGTCACCTGAGCGCTGCGAGCACCAGATCGACGTCCTCCGCCGTGTTGTACAGGTGAAACGCCAGCCGGACCCGTCCGGCGCGCAGGCTGGACCGCACCCCGGCGGCCTCCAGCCGCTCACCGGCGCCCGGCAGGTCGAGCGACACGATCGCCGACCCGCGGGCCGGCAGGCCGAGGCCGTCGAGCAGGGAATCGGCCAGCGCGACGACGTGGTCGCGGACGTCGGCGAGGTCGAGCGACGCGAGGTACGGCAGGGACGTCGCCGCGCCGTACTGGGACAGCCAGACGGGCGAGAGGTCGAGGCGCCGGGCGTCCGGCGCGAGCCGCAGCGGCAGCCCGTACACCGTGGACCAGGGGTCGTCACCTGCGAACCAGTTCGCCGCCGCGGGCACGGTGCGCTCCAGCGCCGAGGGCGAGCAGGCGAGCCACGCGCACCCGCGCGGCGACATCAGGAACTTGTAGCCGACGGCCACGACCCAGTCCGCCCAGTCGAGCCGCAGCGGCATCCAGCCGACGGCCTGGGAGGCGTCCAGCAGCACCGGCACGCCGGTCGCGCGGAGCGCGTCGAGGTCGACGATCCGGCCGTCCGCGGACTGCACGACGCTCACCGCGACGAGGTCGTGGCCGGGGGCGGCGGACGGGACCTCCTCCAGATCGACTTCGGTGACCCGCAGGCCGCGGGCCGCGAAGGGGAACGTGAGGCTGGTGAACTCGCCGCGCGCGACGAGCACCGAGGCGTCGGCGGGCAGCCCGGCCGCGACCAGCGCCACCAGCTGGGACGCGGACGCGCCCATCGCCACGCGGTCCCCCGGCACGCCCACGAGACGCCCGAACGCGGTGCGGGCGGTCGTCACGTGCTCGTCCACGGCGGCGGGCCCGTCCGCCCCGGTCGACCAGCGGCGCACGGCGTCGGCGACGGCCGTGGCGGTGGGAGCGGGAGGGACGCCGATGCTCGCGGTGTTCAGGTAGCCGAGGGGGACGTCGAAGGTCGTGCCGAAGGCTGCGCGCATGGGGCCATCACATGGCCTTGGCCGCCTCGCCGTCCACCGAATTGCGGTTCTTGCGGCGGGCGTAGACCTGCTTGCGGGTGCGCGCCACGACGTCGCCGTGCTCGTCCACCACGTCGGTGGAGAACCACACGAGCGCCTTGCCGCCGTCCGCGGTCCGGGTGCGGACCTCGTCCAGCTGCTCGTCGGTGAGCCGGAACTCGGCGAACACGTCGCCGCGGCCGGGCTTGACGAAGTCGATCTCGCCGGCGCGGTCCCACACGAGGTGCTCGCGGCCGAGGTGGTGCAGCACGAGCAGCATCCAGAACGGGTCGGTCATCGCGAACAGCGAGCCGCCGAAGTGGGTGCCGACGTAGTTGCGGTTCCACCAGTGCATCCGGAGCCGGACGCGGACGTGGCGGTAGTCGTCGGACAGTTCGAGCACGCGGATGCCCGCGAACAGGAACGGTGGCCACAGGTTCATGCCGCGGCGCAGCCGGGAAGCTTTCACGTCCCGCATGTTACCAGCGGGTAATGTCAGTGGAGGGTGATCACGTTCCGGGTCACCTTGGCCGCCTCGTCCGAGCACAGGAACGCCACCACCGCGGCCACGTCCTCGGGCCGCGACACGTCGTGCGCGGCGCGCACCGCGTCGTTGACCCAGCCGGTGTCGGTGACGCCGGGCTTGACCACGTTCGACGTGACGCCGTGCGGCCACAGCTCGCCCGCCGCGGACATGGCGTAGTTGTCCAGCGCCGCCTTCGCCGCGCCGTAGGACACCTCGGTCGGGAAGCCGAGCGGGCCGCCGGACGTCAGGCCGACGATGCGGCCCCACGTCCCGCCGCGCGCGACGTGCCGCCGGGCGAACTCGGCGATCAGCAGCGCGCCGGCGCGGGCGTCCACCGCGAACTGGGCGTCGAACGTCTCCGCCGAGACGGGCCGCAGCACCCGGCCGAACCCGTCGGCCTCGTCGGGCAGGAAGGTGTCCTGCACCCAGCTGGAGGCGTTGTTGACCAGGATGTCCACCGGGCCGAAGACCTCCTCGGCGGTGTCGAACAGCGCGGCGGGCGCCTGCGGGTCGGCGAGGTCGGCCTCGACGGCGTGCGCCTGGCCCCCCGCCTCGGCGATGGCGGTGACGACGGCCTCCGCGCCGGACTCGCGGGCGGTGAAGTAGGCCTCCGGCAGGCTGTCGTCCGCCGGCGGCGTGAAGCGCAGGTACGTGATGAGGACGTTGACGCCGCGCGCGGCGAGGGCCTTGGCGGTCGCGGCCCCGATGCCCTGGTTCGCGCCGGTGACGATCGCGGTGTGGATCACAGCCGGATCGTGCCGCGCGCGCCGCGCGCCCGCACGCCATTTACCGGCAGAATGCCGGGGGTGCGCAGTGAAGAGATCGAGATCCGCACCGGTTCGCGCGAGGTCGTGCACGACCTGACGCGGGCGTGCGAGGACTTCCTGGCCGACGTGGACGGCGACGGGCTGCTGCACGTCTGGGTGCCGCACGCCACGGCTGGCCTGGCGATCCTGGAGACCGGCGCGGGCAGCGACGACGACCTGCTGACCGCGCTGCGGGAGCTGCTGCCCGCCGACGGCCGCTGGCGGCACCGCCACGGGACGCCCGGCCACGGCCGCGACCACGTGCTCCCCGCGCTGGTGCCGCCCTACGCGACGATCCCGGTGCTAGGCGGTGTGCTGGCGCTGGGCACCTGGCAGTCCGTCTGCCTGGTCGACACCAACGTCGACAACCCCGTCCGCAAGGTCCGGCTCTCGTTCCTGGCCGGGTAGCAGCAGCACGGCGAGCCCGACGACGGCGAGCGCCGCGAACACCCACACCTGGGCGGCGTCGGGCGACGTGCCGGCCACCAGGGCGCGCAGCCCGTCGGCGGAGAACCGGAACGGCGTCCACGACCACAGCAGGGTCCGGTAGGCGGGGTCGAGCAGCTCCGGGACCTGGCCGGCGACGGCGGGCGCCACCAGGTACAGGGGTCCGAGCACGGCCATCGCGCGGAGGCCGAGCAGCCGCAGCAGCGCGAGCTGGACCAGGACGAACGACCCGCCGACCAGGGCGAGGTAGCCGAGGACGTCCCAGCCGAGCGGCAGCGCGGAGTCCCACAGCGCGAACAGGCCCGCCACGACGCCGACGCCGAGCACGGTGGCGGCGGCCGCGACGACGAGCCGGCCGACCAGGTTCGGACGCCGTGCCAGCGCGGTGAACGCCGCGGC
>NZ_JBHTLK010000349.1:0-4740 GCF_042678885.1 Saccharothrix hoggarensis | reverse complement strand
CGCCGCCGACGGCCTGCACGGCTGGCGCGTGCGCGTCGAAGCCGACGGCTCGTGGACCGGCGAGGGCGTCGACGGCCGCCGGGTCCGGCTGCCCAAGGGCTCGAAGCGACCGAGCGGCGTGCTGCGGCTGCCCGGCGGCGCGGAGCTGACCGTCACCGGCGCGCGCGACTCGCTGGAGCTGCTCGACGCGGACGGCGTGACCGTGGCGTCCCTGAAGAGCGGGGCGCACCACCCGCCGTACGCGGCGGGCACCCCGTTCCTGCCGCCGCTCGACTGGTGGCACGTGCTCCGCCCGCGGAACGAGGCCGGGTCCGCCGCCCTGCGCGCCGTCACCCGCGAGGGCGTGGACGCGATGCTCGCCGCCGCCCTGGCCGAGCAGCGGGAGGAGCGGACGGTGCGGGAACGCCTCGCCGCACTCGTCCGCGGCGAGCGCGACGGCGTGCTGCTCCGGGCCGTCACCACCGCCCTGCCCGGCCTGACCGACCCCGCGCTGATCATCGGCGTGGTCGACGTCGTCCGCCGCGCCGCCGACCTGCACCGCTCCTACCGCGACTACGCCGCGATCGCCGAGGCCGCCCGCCTGGCCGAACCCGTCGCCGCGCCCACCGGGCCCGCGATCACCGACGACCAGGTCGCCGCCGCCCTCGGCTGGTTCGGCGGCTACCGCTCCCGCGGCAACGACGGCTCGCGCCGCACCACGCTGCCCGAGCTGATCGCCGCCCTCGGTGAGACGGCGCGGCAGCCGAAGCCGGAAGGCCGGGCGCTGCCCGACTCGGGCGTGCCCGACTGGTTCCACGCCCTGCCGCACCTGGCCGCGCTGGCGCACCGCGCCGCGTCCCCGCTCACCCCGGACGACCAGCGGGCCGTGCTGGTGCTCGTGCTGCGGTCCGTCGTGGACGCCGGGCTCGCGGACGGCGACGGGCGGTGGCGCACGGTCGCCGTGATCGTGCCGGACAAGGAGGCGAACCCGAAGGGCCGGGTCGTGCCGGTGCGCGACGGGTTCCTGGCCCTGTTCGACCACCGGTGGCGCAACGAACCCGGCACGCGGTTCGAGGGCGTCCAGTTCAGCCGCACGCCCGGCGCGTTCGACCTGCCGAAGACCTGGCGGGTCGCCCGCGCCGAGGAGGTCGTCACGCCGTTCGACGGCGAGTGGATCACCCGGTTCCTCGACGTGCTGGCCGAACGCGGCCCCGCGCCGTGGGTCCCCGAGGCCGTGCCCGCGCTGGTGGAGCGCACCGGACTGGGCACCGCCGAGGCGACGTTGCTGCTGGCCGGCATGCCCGGCGTGCTGCACTGGGCCGCGAACTTCCTGGAGACCGCCGACCGGAAGCTGCTCGGCCTGTCCGCGGCGGCGGCCAAGGCCGCCAAGGAACGGCTCAAGGGCCTGGGCGCGGGCTACTGCCGGCGCATCCTGGCCGCCGCCGTGCCCGTCGACCCCGTCGACCTGTGGACGCGCGGCCCGGACGTGGACGCCGTCGCCGAGGTGTGGACCGCCGCGCACGGGCAGCGGTCGCCGGTGCCGGACGACGTGCTCGTCGACGCGGCGAAGCTGCTGCCGATCCGCGACACGGTCGAGCACGTCACCGGCGTGGTCAACCCCGACCGCACGCCGTGGCTCACCACGGACCAGGACGCGGCGTTCAGCGGCACGAGGCTGGAAGCGCGCCACCCCGAGGGGTTCGGGTACGAGGCGCTGCGGGCCGTGCCGCAGGTGCTGCTGTGGCTGGCGCACCGGCTCCCGGTCGGCTCACCGCTGCGGGCCCGGCTGCCGGAGGCGTTGGCGCAGGCCCGGCAACGGGTCGCGCACCCCGGCTTCACCCTGGGGCTGGGCTCGTGGGTGCCGCTCGGACCGCTTCGCGCGCAGCTCGGCGTCGACGTGCCCGCCGACGGCGGCGTCCAGCGGTACCGCGACTGGCTGGAGATCGTGCGGCTGAGCGACGAGTACTGCCGCGTGGTGGTGCGCCCCGGCCTCGTCGGGCCGGCCGACCGGGACCAGCTGGTCGCCGTCGCGCAGCTCGGCGGCGGGCGGGAGGCGCTGAGGATGCTCGACCTGCTCGCGGACGACCGGCTCACCGCCGTGTGCGGGGTGCCGGCGCCCGAGGGCGTCGACCCGGCGGCCTACCACCAGGACCCGACGGTGTCCGTGCCCGCGCTCGTCACCGAGGTGGCGGAGCGGTTCGACCTGACCGGGGACGCGGCGGCGCTGTACCTGCAGCTGCTGGCCCTGCCCGACCCCACGGACGCGAACGTCGCCCGGTGGACGGGGTGGAAGCCCGCCCGGCTGCGGCAGGCCCGCACCGCGCTCGCCGCGACCGACCTCGTGCTCACCGCGAAACGCGCGCGGGCCGGCCGGTCGCTGTTCCTGCCCGGCGGGTGGCTCGCCCTGTCGTCGCCGCACCTGCCGCTGGAGACGTGGAAGGCCCCGATGTTCGAGTACACCAGCGGGCGGCCCGGCGCGATCGTGCCGCTGGAACCCGTCGCCGACCTGTTCGGCCGCGCCTGGCGGCGCGTGCTCGACGGTGACGCCCCCGCCTACGAAGAGCTGATGACCGGAGGACGCAGGTGACCGCTCCCAGGCAGGTCGAGCCGGCCGAGGACGCCTACCGCGAGGAGCTGGCGTTCCTCGCGGCCTACGACGGCGGCCCCCGCCCACCGGGGTGGCGGCTCACCCCGCGGGCCGTGGTGACGTTCGTGATGGGCAGCGGCGGCGACGCGTTGCCGCTGCCCAAGGGCGCCGTGGCGGCCGGCGTGCCGTCACGGCTCGCGATCAGCCCCAAGTTCGTCGGCGAGCGGGCCCTCGTCGAACGCGCCGTGGTGACCCTCGCGGGCGAGCGCGGGCTGCTGCTGGTCGGCGAGCCCGGCACGGCCAAGTCGATGCTGTCCGAACTGCTGGCCGCCGCCGTGTCAGGCAGCAGCCAGCTCGTCGTGCAGGGCACCGCGGGCACCACCGAGGACCAGCTGCGCTACGGCTGGAACTACGCGATGCTGCTGGCGGAAGGCCCGTCGCCGCGCGCCCTGGTGCCCTCGCCGGTGCTCACCGCGATGCGCGGCGGCGGCGTGGTGCGGGTCGAAGAGGTCACCCGCTGCCTGCCCGAGGTGCAGGACGCGCTGGTGTCGATCCTGTCCGACCGGCGCATCGCCGTGCCCGAGCTGTCCGGCACGGACGGCGCGACCGTGCACGCCGCGCCCGGCTTCACCGTGATCGCCACCGCGAACTTGCGCGACCGGGGCGTGTCGGAGATGTCGGCGGCGTTGAAGCGGCGGTTCAACTTCGAGGCCGTCGGACCCATCGGCGACCTGGCCGCGGAGACGGAGCTGGTGCGGCGGCAGGCGAAGGCCGCCCTGGCCCGCGTCAGCGCGCCGTTCGCGGTGGACGACGTGGTGCTGGAGGTGCTCGTCACCGCGTTCCGGGACCTGCGCAACGGGGTCTCGGAGGAGGGGTGGGCGGTCGAGCGGCCGTCCACCGTGATGAGCACGGCGGAAGCGGTGTCGGTGGCGACCTCGCTCGGGCTCGCCGACGCGTACTTCCCCGGCGACCGCGACCCGTTGTCGCTGCTGCCCGGCCACCTGCTCGGCGTGGTGCGCAAGGACGACCCGGGCGACGCGGCCCGGCTGCTCGGCTACTGGGACGGCGCGGTGCGGCGGCGGGCCGAGTCCGGCGCGCGCACCTGGCGACGGCTGTGGGAACTCCGTGACGTCCTCGACGCCTGACCTGGTCGCCGGCCCGGCCGACGAGGCGTTCTCCGCGCCCGACCTGGTCGACCGGCTCGCCGCGCGCGAGGTGCCGCACCTGATCGGGGTGCGGCACCACTCGCCCGCGCTCGCGGCCGCGATGCCCGCGCTGCTGGAGGCGTTCGCGCCCGAGGTGCTGCTGGTCGAACTGCCCGAGGAGCTGGGGGAGTGGCTGCCGTTCCTGGCCGACCCCCAACTCGTCGCGCCGGTGGCGCTGTCCGGCGTCTCCCCGGGCGGTGAGACGGCGTTCTACCCGTTCGCGGACTTCTCGCCCGAGCTGGCCGCGATCCGGTGGGCGCACCGCAACGGCGTGGAGGTCCGGCCGTGCGACCTGCCGATCGCCGTGCGCGGCGGCGGGCGGGAGGGCGGCGGGCGCGGCGCGTCGCCGTTGACCGACGTGTTGCGCCGGGCCACGACCGGACGTGACGGCGACGACCTGTGGGACCGGCTGGTGGAGGCCGCCGCGCCGGGGCAGACCGCCGAGGCGGTGCGCCGGGCCGCGCTGCTGGTCGGCTGGGCGTTGCGCCGGGACGCGGAAGGCATCGGCGTCGACCCGTTCGACCTGCGCCGGGAGGCGTGGATGCGGCGGGTCGTGCGGGACGTCGCCGGACGGCGCTGCGCGGCGGTCGTCGGGTCGTTCCACGCGGCGGCGTTGGTGGACGGCGAGGCGTCGCCGGACGGCGAGGTGGACCGCTCGCCGACGCCGGGGGCGGGCGTCGTCACGTCGTTGGTGCCGTACGGGTTCGCGCTGCTGGACGAGCGTTCCGGCTACCCGGCGGGCATCCGCGACCCCGAGTGGCAGCAGGCCGTGCTGGAGGCGGCGGGCGATCCGGCCGCGGTGGAGGCCGCGGCCGCGTCGGTGATCGTGCGGATCTGCGCCCGCGTCCGGGAACTCGGGCACCCGGCCGGGCCCGGCGAGGCGCGGGAGGCGTTGCGGCTGGCCGTCGACCTGTCCCGGCTGCGCGGCCTGCCCGCACCCGGACGCGGCGAGGTGGTCGAGGCGGAGAT
>NZ_JBHTLK010000348.1:0-4759 GCF_042678885.1 Saccharothrix hoggarensis | reverse complement strand
CCGCGTGGTCACCGGCACGGGCCCGGTCCGCCGCCTCCGCCAGCCGGACCTCGTGCGCCAGCGCGTCGACCGGCCCGGTCATCCCCGACCACCGAACCCGCGCTCACGGCGCACGCCGCCGGTGGCCGGGTCGGCGGCGGTCGCGGGCAGCAACGCGCGCAACCGCTGGTTCACCTCGGCCAACGTGCTCGCGTCGCCGGTCATCAGCGCCCGCTCGCCCCGGTCGATCAACGTCCTGGCCTGGTGCGGCGAGGACATCTGGTGCTCGTTCGCCCGGAAGTAGTGGAACACGGTGACGTCGAGGCTCCCGTCCCGGCGCAGCAGCACCAGTTCCAGGTCCAGCGCCCGGTTCACGACCCGTTCCGCCGCGTCCGCGTCCTCCTCGGCCCTGGCCTGCCCGGCGCGCCGTTCGAGGTCGGCCAGCTCCACCAGGTCGTCGGGCGTGCCGACGCGGTCGACCAGCTCCCGGCACACCTCCACGGCCTCGCTCATGTCGGCGAGCACCCTCGGCAGCCGCACGTCGGACTCGATGTCGTCCAGCACCGCCTGGATGGTGCGCAGCTTGTCGTCGGCGGACGCCGCGGAGCCGGGGTCGCCGGACGCGGCCGAGACCTCGGACGCCGCCTGCGCGAGCAGCCGTTCCTCGTCGAGCCGCGCGAACCGGGCCAGCGCCCGCTCCGACAGGGACCGCTCGGCGGACGCCCGCAGCTCCTCCGCGCGCCGCTCGACCTCCGCGAGCACGTCCCGCAGCGCCGCGACCGACGGCGCCCGGACCGCGTTCAGGTCGATGATGGCCTCGAACTGCTCGTCCACCACGGGAACGTCGGCGACGACCGTGACGAGCCGCGACTCGTCCACCTCGAAGAGGATGTCCACCTTCGTGCCCTCGGGCAGGTCGAGGCGCACGTCCCGGGGCCGGATCTCGATCACGGCGACCTGCTGGTTGCGGTTCGCGCGTTGCCGTTCGCCCTCCACGATCGGGATGCTGATCACCGCGTCGGCGTCCGTGCGACGCAGCGGGACCGTCGTCCGGAACGCCTCCCTGGCCTTCGCGGGCAACCGCGTGCCCTTGGCCAGCATCTGCGCGAGCACGCCGTCCGCCTGCGCCAGCCCGAGGCCGTTGGTGAGCACCTCGCCGCCCGGCTCGTTCACCCACCGGTCGATCGTGAAGTCGGCGGGCGTGACGCGCTCCACCCGCCCGTGCGGGCCGGTCAGCAGCACGGTGAACGTGGTGGCGCCCAGCTCGGCCAACGACACCTCGGCGACGAACGCGCCCTGCGCGTCCAACGGCATCTTCGGGCTGCGGAACATGGACGTCGCGCGTTGGGCCACCAGCTCGACCCGGTACCCGGTCCAGTCCACAGTGGACGACGGGGAGCCGAACCGGCCGCCCACGGGCACCTCGGTCAGGCTCGTGGTGCGCGGGTAGGTCAGCTCGACGGAGAACTCGCCGGCGAGCGGCACGGGCGTCGGCCGCTCCATCGCCAGCGTTCCCGCGAACACCGCCGCTCCCCTGGCCACCACCGTCGTCGGGTCCTGGCTGTGGTCGAGCGCGATGCCCAGCCCCAGCTCCGGATCGGCCAGCCTGGCCCGCAGCGACGGCGCCAGCGTCGTGCCGCCGACCAGCAGCAGCCGGTCGATGTCGGCCGCTCCGAGGTTGGCCTTGGCCAGCGCGTCCCGGCACAGGTTCACCGCCCGCGCGTAGAACGGCTCGGCCAGCGCCTCCACCACGTCCCGGCGCAGCACGTGGTCGAACTGCTTCTCGCGGCGGTCGGCCAGCTGGAGGTCCACCGACACGTCGACCTCGTCCTGGCGGGACAGGGCGATCTTCGCCTGCTCCGCGGCCTGCTTCAGCTTCATGAAGTTCGTCGCCCACCGCCGGTTGCCGCGGGTGAAGTCGGCCAGTCCCAGCTCGCGGGCGGCGGCCGGGGCCAGCACGCGCTCCACGATCGCCCAGTCGATCAGCTTGCCGCCCATGTGCGGGTCGCCGGCGTGGTCGAGGACGCGCAGCTCGCCCTCGTAGGTGCTCACGATGGCCGCGTCGAACGTGCCGCCGCCGAAGTCGAACACCATCCAGTACGCCTCGGTGGTCTGGTGCTGGAAGCCGTAGGCGAACGCGGCCGCGGTCGGTTCCTGCAGCAGCGGGCACGCGCGGAAGCCCGCGAGCGCGGCGGCCTCGCTGGTGGCGTTGTTCTGGTGCAGCCGGAACGCCGCGGGCACCGTGATCACCGCGGCCTCGGGCGGCGCGCCCAGGCGTTCGGTCACGTCGGCGCGCAGCGACTTGAGCACCTCCGCGGACAGCTGCGACGGCGTCAGCTCCACGCCCGCCGCGGGGAACCGGCGGACGGCGCCCTCCAGGCCCATCTCCAGCTTGAACTCCATGTGGACGTTGTCCACGTCCCGCATCGCCTCGATGCGGGCGGCGGTGCCGACCCGCACCACGCGGCGCTCGTTGATCCACACCGCGGACGGCGTGTAGTCCCACTGGTCGATGCTCTTGAACACGGTGACCTGCCCGTCGACGAGCCGGGCGATCGCGCTGTTGGTCGTGCCGAGGTCGATGCCGAAGTCGATGGTGTCGCTCATGACCTTCCTCCCCCTGTCTCGGGGCAGCCGACGACGACCTGCCCCCTCTGGATGCGCCGGTCACCGAGGTAGACCGACGGTCGGACCGTTTCCACCACCACGTCCCTGGTCAGCGCCGGGTCCTCGGCGAAGGCCAGCACGTCCAGCAGGAGGTCCGGGTGGAACGCCAGGCCGTCGTGGTCCTGGATCACCACACCGGCCCGGTCCAGCGCCTCCTGCGCCGACGTCAGGAGCCGGGCGACCTGCCTGCCCTCGCGGGACGCGTCCACGCCCGCCTTGGCGATCTTGCGTCGAGCGCGCCACAGGTTGGTCGCCGCCTCGGCGAGCCCGGACTCGGCCGGCCCCGGCTCGGCGGTGCCGGGCTCGGTGGGGCCAAGCTGCGCCGTCTGGGACTCGACGGTCTGGGACTCGGCGGTGCCGGGCTGCGCGGTCTGGGACTGGACCGTCCCGGGCTCGGCGGCCCTGGGATCGGCGGCCCTGGGATCGGCGGTTCCCGACTCCACCGGCGACGGCTCGGCCGGCCCCGGCTCGGGGCGGTCGGCGAGGGCGGTCGTCACGGCGGTGACGAACGCGGTCAGCCGGGCCCGGTCGCCGGCGTGCCAGGCCGGTTCGGCGATCCGGAACGGCCGGTGGTGGCGTCGTTGCCGCGCCTCGGCCCGCCACCGCCGCCACGCGCGGCTCATCGGGCGTCACTCCGCTCGGCGGCGTTGCGGCAGACGCGCGAGGTGACGAGCCAGGTGACGAGGTAGGCGCCCGCCGTGAGCCCCACCGTCGCCGGCCCGACGAGCGCGGACGCGCCGACCAGGGCGCCGAGGCCCGCGAGCACCAGCAGCACGCCCGCCGCCTTCGGCCACTGCATCGGACCGCCGAGGAACCACCGCCGACGCACCTCGACCGAGGCGAGGCCCGCCTGCATCCCCACCGTGATCACGACGAGGAAGAGTGGCCAGTCCCCGATGGTCGGCGACACGAGCAACACCGCCACCAACGCCACGTGCAGCAGGAAAACGGCCGCGCCGGCGAGGTACCCCGATCGACGGGACGTGTCAGGCCGGGCCAGGCGGGCTCGGGTCGCGCGGATCTCGCGCAGCCGTTCGTCGATCTCCCGCACCACGGCGGGATCGCCGGTGGCCCGGCGCATCCGCACCAGGACGCCGGCCGCGCTCAGCCACGCGTCCCGCGCGACCAGCCGGTCGACCTCGGCGAACCGCCCGTCGGCGCGCCGGGAACCGCCGGACGCGCGCGAGGGCTGCTTCCTCGACCGCGCCGGGGTCGGCGGCGTCCGGGCGGTGAGGCCGGCCAGGACCGTGTGGTACGTCAGGTTGGCGTGCACCTTCTCCTTGGTGACCGCGTCCACGGCCAGCCGCTCGGCCTCGGCCAGCAGAGCCGTCACGCGCAGCACGTCGGGCCGTCCCCCGTCCGCGATGGCCAGCGCGCAGTTGTTCAGCAGCACCGCGGCCTGTTCCCGCAGCCGGGCCGATCCGGGGTTCTGCCGGTGCGGCAGCGCCAGTTCGAGCTGTCGCGCCAACGCGGGCAGCTCCTCCTGTGCCCGCCGGCCCAGCACGCCGAGGTCGCGGCGGTCCAGCAGCTCGGTGAACTCGCGGAGCAGCGCCTTCATCCGGTCGACCAGCGGCTGGGAGGCGAGGACCACCGCGTCGGCGACGACGTCGGCGTCCAACCGCCACTCCCGCAGCAGCTCCACCAGCACGACGTCGCGGTGGGTGGACGCGAGGGCGACCTGCGGGTTCAGCAGCGCCCGCCCGAACGCCGAGCGGAGACCGTCCACTGTGGACGAGTCGATGGACCGGTCAGCCAACCTGCGCACGCGGGCGCGCACGTGCGACCAGAACCCGGTGTGGCTCAACGCCGACTGCCACGCCTGCGCGGCCTCCCGCCACATCCGCCGGCGCTTGCCGTCGCCGATCGGGTCGGGCGCGGCCTCCAGGTCGAGGACGGCGGCGTGCGCGCGCACCGCGTCGTCGTGCAGCCGGTGCACGACCTCGGGGCACCCGCACTCCCCCGGCTCCCCCCACCACCAGAACAGCTCGTCCACCAGCCGGTGCGCGGTGCGGCCCAGCTCGTCGAACGCCGTCCGCACCTGGTCCGCGTCCGGGTCCGCCGGCAGCGGCAGCCGGTCGTCCCGGTGCGGCCGCGCGCCGAGCAGGTCTCCGAT
>NZ_JBHTLK010000347.1:0-4762 GCF_042678885.1 Saccharothrix hoggarensis | reverse complement strand
CCGGTGGCCATCGGGTACGCCGCCACCGCCACGCCGCACGTCTCGGACGTGGTGGCCGCCGCGCCGGGCCGCGTCGCCGTCGCCTCCTGGCTGCTGGCGCCCGGCCTGTTCCACCGGGCCGTGGTCGACTCGGGCGCGGACGTGGTCGCCGCGCCCATCGGCGCGCACCTGCGCGTGGTGGAAGCGGTGCTGCTGCGGTACTACGAGGCGCGCTGCTTCCAGGACGTCGCCTAGCGCTTCTTCTTCCCGTTCCGCACACCTTTCGCGGGCAGCGGGTCGAGCGTGAGTTCGCCGCCGGTGATGGTCGACATCACACTGGGCACCCCCTCCGGAGTGCTCTTGTCGAGCGCTCGACGGCCGAGGTCCTGGATCACCCGGAGTCGATATATGTAGACCAGTGCGCCGAGCATGCCGAGGAAGGCCACGACCGGCCACGGGGCGACACCGGTCACGCCACTACCCAGGATCGCCGCCGAGGCCGCAATCGCCGCCCGCTTCATCGGCTCGCCCTTCGCTGTAGGGTTTCGCGCACCCTGGCCAGTGCTGTCAGGGTCAGAGCCGTGGCGCACAGGAGCAGGTTCACGGCGACCATCACTCCCGCGACCACGAGCACCGGTCCGAGGCCGATCAAGAGCCAGCCGACCGGGTACGCCACCAGGCCGAGCAGCGTCGCGTAGATGACCCAGTTCTTGGCGGTCGAGATCTTGCCGCTGTCGCGGCCGGACACCAGGTACCCGCTGCCGCCGAGGAAGGTCGGCGACACGGCGGCAGCGGACACGGCGATCGTCACGACGGCGGAGGTCAGCGCGGCCTTGCCCAACGTCCGGGGCCACGTCGACTCGCACAACGCCGGGATGCCGCGGTGCTGGTCGAGCGCGAACAGCAGGGCGCGAGCCGTTCGTCGCCACCCGCGGTCACCGTCCGGGGCGAGGATGGCCGACAGTTCGCCGTGCCACTCCCGCAACCACTCGTCCCGGGAGTCGACCGGGAGCCGACGCCAGGCCAGTCCGAGCAGGAACGTCGCGATCCGCCGCACGGCGCGGTCCCGGCGGGCGGTCATCCCAACCCCGTCGCGGGCGACGGGCCGAAGTCCGGCCACGCCATCCCCGCCGGACGGCGGTCGGTCCCGTGCTCGGCCAGTGCGACGCGGGCCTGCCGGACGCCCTCGCCGGTCAGCTTGTAGTACCGCCTCGGCGGACGGCCGCCCGGCGTCGGGGACGCGGACTCCCACTCGGCGACCACGATGCCATCGTCCAGGAGCCGCTTCAGCATCGGGTAGAGCGTGCCGCTCTTCACGTCCGCGGCCTTCATCAGCTCATAGCCGTACTGCGGCTTCGCCGGGTCGCAGAGGAAGGCCTTGAGCACCCTGCTCAGCGTGTCGGTCACCTGCACGGAAACGAGTCTACACATGTAGCGCGACATATGTAGACCTCTCGTGACCGCAGGAATAGTTGATGCTTCAACTAGGTTGACGCGGGTGAGACCGCCGAACCCGGGCGGTCACCGCCCGAGGAGGCAGCCATGCCCGCCGTCACCGCCGACACCCTGACCCTCCCGCGCCTCCCCGAGCTGCCCGAGCACGCCACCGCGTGGCGTCCCGTGCGGCGGGTCGTGCCGGCGCGCCGGTTCGTCGAGGGTGAGGGCTTCCAGGTCCGCCGCCCGTTCCCGGGCGTCGACCTCGCCCTCGCCGACCCGTTCCTCCTCCTCGACCACATGGGCGCCGTCGAGTACGGCCCCGGCGAGGCGAAGGGCGCGCCGTGGCACCCGCACCGCGGCTTCGAGACCGTCACCTACATGATCGACGGCGCGTTCGAGCACAAGGACTCGACCGGCGGCGGCGGGCTGATCACCAACGGCGGCACGCAGTGGATGACCGCGGGCTCCGGGGTGCTGCACTCCGAGCTGCCGCCGCAGGAACTCGTGTCCCGGGGCGGGCTGTTCCACGGTGTCCAGCTCTGGGTGAACCTGCCCAAGGCCGCCAAGTGGACGCCGCCCCGCTACCAGGACATCAAGGCGCACGACACGACGTTGCTGTCCAGCGACGACGGCGGGGCGCTCGTCCGCGTCATCGCGGGCGACGTCGCGGGCCACCGCGGCCCCGGCCTCACCCACACCCCGATCACCTACCTGCACGCCACGCTCAGCCCGCACGCCCGGCTGGCGCTGCCCTGGCCGGAGGAGTTCACCGCGATGGTCTACGTGCTGTCCGGCCGCGGCACGGTCGGCGTCGAGCGACGTCCCCTCGAGGAAGGCCACCTGGCCGTCCTCGACCGGGGCGCGGCGCTCACCGTGCGGGCCGAGACGACCTGGGACGTGCTCGTCCTCGGCGGGCTGCCGCTGAACGAGCCCGTCGCGCGCTACGGGCCGTTCGTGATGAACACCCGGGCCGAGATCCTGCAAGCCATCGAGGACTTCCAAGCCGGGCGACTCGGCGGGACGCCCGTCCCGCACGTCACCTCGGCGGACGAGGAGCTGTCATGACCGACGTCCTGGACCTGCTGCGCAAGGGCCGCGAGTTCCGCGAGGCGGGCGACCCCAGCACGGCCGCCCGCTACCTCGCCGAGGCGGCCGAGCACGCGCCGCGCGACCGCACCGTGCTGACCGAGCTGGCGTTGGCGCACTTCCAGTCCGCCGCGCTGGGCAAGGCGGAACGGGTCCTCGTCGACCTGGTCGAGCTGGACCCGTCCGACGGTTACCCGCGCCTGCTCCTCGGCCGCACGCTCAGCCGCCAGAGCCGGCACGCGGAGGCGTTGCCGCACCTCAAGCTCGCCGCCGCGCTGACCCGCGACCCGGACGTGGAAGGCGAACTGGCCCGCGTGCAGGCGCGGGTCACCACAGGGCGGGCGGCTCCTCCGCCTTCTGCTTGACGGCGTCCTCCCAGCGGTACTTGCGCAGGTCGACCTTGCCGTCGTCGGCCACCACACCCTCTTCACGCAGCCGTTGCAGCTGCTCGTCGGCGATGTGGGGCGCGCAAGTGCCGTTGGCGCGCAACACCCGGTGCCACGGCAGGTCGAGGCCGTCCTGGTTGAGCACCATCCCGACCAACCGGGGGGACGGCGCGCGGGCGATGTCGGCGACGTCCCCGTAAGTGGCAACCCGCCCGCGCGGAATCCTCCGCACGACCGCGCGCACCATCTCATGCAGCTCTTCGTCCACCCCGACAGCTTCGCATGTGAGATCAGCTCGCCTTGATCCCACACGACCGGACCACCACCGCGAGGCCGCGTCGGTAGTTCGCACCTGATCCGCCGGCGATCACGCTTTTCGATCGCCGGCGGATCAGGTGCGAGCTGCCGACTTCATGGCGGCCGAGCCGCCGTCTGCGGAGCAGCGGCCATGTGCACGGCCGCGTCGGTAGTTCGCGGCCCATCCCGCGGCGATCACGCTTTTCGATCGTCGCGGGATCGGTCGCGAACTGCCGACTTCATGGCGGCCGAGCCGCCGTCTGCGGAGCAGCGGCCACAAACACAGCCGAGCCGCCGCCTGCGGAGCAGCGGCAATCCAACACTGTGGTTCCATGCTCTCGTGGCAGTGAACAGGGCGCCGTTGTTGGTGCGCCGGGTGCGGCAGGAGGAGCCCCGGCGGCACTGGGACGCGCCCGCTCGCGCCGTGTTCGAGCACGCCGGCGGGCCGCTGCGGGTGCTCGGGGGCCCCGGCACGGGCAAGACCACGTTGCTGGCCGAGGTGGTCGCGCGGCGGGTCCGGGACGGCGTCCACCCGGAGAACGTGCTGGTGATCACGCCGAACCGGCGGGCCGCGGCGGAGATGCGGGCGCACATCACCCGCCTGCTCACGGGCGCCCGGTCCGACGGCGTGCTGCCGACCACGCAGGAACCGCTGGTCCGGACCGTCCACTCGTACGCGTTCGCGGTGCTGCGGGCGCAGGCGGTGCTGAAGGGCGAGCCCGCGCCGCGCCTGCTGTCCGGTCCCGAGCAGGACGCCGTGGTGCGCGAACTGCTCGCCGGTGACGTCAGCACGGGCGCGCCGAAGTGGCCGGAACGGCTGCGGCCCGCGTTGACGCTGCCGGGGTTCGCGCACGAGCTGCGCGACCTGATGCTCCGCGCCACCGAGCGGGGCCTCGCGCCGGAGGACCTGACCGAGCTGGGGCGGCAGCAGTCCCGAGAGGAGTGGGTCGCGGCCGGCCTGTTCGCCACCCAGTACGAGCAGGTCAACCTCCTGGCCAGCAGCGGGCAGGGGCACGCGCCGTCGTTCGACGCGGCGGAGCTGGTCGGCAGCGCGCTGCTGGCGTTCCAGACCGAGCCGGACGTCCTGGCGGGCGAACGGCGGCGGGTGCGGCACCTGCTGGTCGACGACGCGCAGCACCTCGACCCGCTGCAGTTCGAGTTCCTGCGCGAGCTGGGCCGGGCCGCGCACGAGTTCATCCTGTCGGGTGACCCCGACCAGGCCGTCTTCTCGTTCCGGGGCGCGGACCCGACGTTGCTGGCCGAGGCGGACGGGCCGGCGGTGGTGCTGACCACCGGTCACCGCATGACGCCGGAGATCCGGGCCGCGGTGGGACGGCTCGCGGGCCGCCTGCCGGGCGCGTCGCCGACCCGCTCGGTGTCGCCGGCGGACGGCGAGGGCGCCGTGCAGGTGCGGTTGTTCGCGTCGGCCGCGCAGGAGGCGAGCTGGGTGGCCGACCAGCTGCGCCGGGCGCACCTGATCGACGAGGTGCCGTGGTCGCGGATGGCCGTGGTGGCGCGGTCGGCGACGCGGTCGTTGCCGGTGCTGCAGCGGGCGCTGCTCGCGGCGGGCGTGCCGG